>JAURXS010000001.1 GCA_030654305.1 bacterium
GACCTGCTGCCCCGCCTGGCGCGCGAGCGTGGACCGGGCCGTCGCGCTTCCGGCCGACCGGCCGGCGTTCGCCGGCAACGTCGTGGAACTGGCGCGCTCGCTGCTGCCGGCCGGGGCGCCGCCGCACGTGGTGCTGGCCTGCGGCCCGTCGCCCCTGCTGCGCGCGGCCGCGGCGCTGGCCGCCGAGCGCGGTTGGGACTGCCTGGTCTCGGTGGAGGAGCGCATGGGCTGCGGGTACGGGGTGTGCCGGGGTTGCGTGGTGCCGCGGGCCGGCGGCGACGGCTACGCCACGGCGTGCAAGGACGGGCCGGTCTTCGACGCCCTCGACCTGGACTGGGCGCGGCTCGGCGGGGGAGGCGGGGCATGACGACGCTGCCGTCCTGGCTGGCCTTCGATCCCCGCGGAGCGCTGCGGCTCGGCCCGCGCGAGTTCCCCGGCCGGATCTGGACCGCTTCGGGTTGCTTCGGTTACGGTCTGGACGGAGCCGATCTCGGCGCGCCCGGCTGCGGGTCGCCCTTCGACGGACTCGGCGCCGTGGTCACCAAGACGGTCACGCCCGAGGCCCGCCGCGGCAACCCTCCGCCCCGGCTGTGGGAGACCGCGCACGGCGCGCTGAATTCCATCGGCCTGGAGAACGTCGGCCTCGCGCGCTTCGCGGACGAGGTCGTGCCCGTCCTCGAGGCGCGCGGGGTGCCCTTCGTCGCCAGCCTCGCGGCCACCCGGCCGGAGGAGTTCGGGGACATGGCCCGCCGTCTGGCCGCCGCGGCGGACGGGGCCGCGCACTGGCACGGCGTCGAGCTGAACCTCAGCTGCCCGAACGTGGCCGAGGGCGGCGTCGACTTCGGCCGCGATCCCGGGACGGTGGAGCGCTGCGTCGCCGCGGCGCGCGAGCACCTGCCGGCGCGCGCCCTGCTGGCCAAACTCACGCCCAACGTGGGCAGCATCGCCCGGCTCGCCGCCGCGGCGGCGAGCGGCGGCGCCGACGGCGTGACCGCCATCAACACCCTGGTCGGCATGGACGTGGACCTGCGCACGGGCGCGCCGGTCCTGCCGCGCCGCCGTGGCGGCTACAGCGGGCCCGCGCTGCTGCCGGTGGCGCTGGCCCGGGTCGACGAGATCGTGCAGGAGACGGGACTGCCCGTGGTGGGCGTCGGCGGGATCGCGACCCTCGAGGATGCGCTGAAGTTCTTCGCGGTGGGAGCGGTCGCCGTGCAGATCGGCACGGCCCAGATGTGCGACCCGTTCGCCGCCGCCGCCGTGGCGGCGGCCCTGGCGGCGGCCGAGCGGCGAGATCGGTAGTGGTTCAGGATCAGTAGTCATCCCGAATCAGTAGTCGTCTCTCGGCTCGACGTAGTCGTCGTCGTAGGGGTCGTCCCCGCCGCCCCTGATCTCCTCGTCGAGATCCTCCGGCAGGTTCGCCGCGCGGAGGTCGTCGTTCTCCTGCGGCGGCGCCGCGCCCTCCTCCAGCTCCACGGGCAGCCCCTCGGGGAAGTCGGCTTCCAGCAGGTCGATCAGGGACGCCGTGTTGAGCAGCAACTGCTCGGCGAGCCGCACGCCCAGCGCCGTCGCCTCGGACGAGGGCCCGCGCAGCACGGCCTGGTTCATGGAGTGGCCGTGCAGGGAACCCACGGCGCCGGTGATGATCAGGCTGTCCTCGCCCGCCTGGGCCAGCACGCCGAGGGGGCAGTCCTGGTCCGAGCAGATCCGCTCGCGGAAAGCCAGCTCGGCCGTCATCTCCGCGCGCGACTGGGGGGAGTCCACGGCTCCGGCCATGGCGAGCGCCTCGGTGTCGCCGGCCCTCGCGATGATGGCGATGAGGCCCTGGCCGGCCCCGGGCAGCGTCATCTCCGGGAAGAAGATCTCCGTCACGATGTCCTGCACGCCCAGCCGTTCGGCGATGGCCGCCGGCATCACCAGGCAGTCCACGGCCTCGTCCTGGAGGTACGCGTCCAGGGCCTCGACAGCGCCGCCGTAGAGCAGCTTCGGCTTGAGCTGGGGCCAGAGCTGGTGGATCTGGGCCATCGAGCGGCGGGAGAGGACGCCGACGCGCGTGCCGTCCTCGAGATCGTCCGCGATGCAGCCGCCCTTGTGCAGCAGGGCGTCGAAGGGCGTGTTGCGCTCCGGCACCGCGGCGACGACCAGCCCGCTCGGCAGCGGGCGCACGATGTCCTCCGCGGCGACGTCGAGCAGCTGGAAGTCGCCGTCCAGCAGGTGCGACAGCAGCAGCTCGATCTCCGCCGCCGAGTTGGCGCAGTACAGCTCCGACGCGCTCTGCCGGTTGGTGCGGGGGTCCGAGACGGTGGCCATGTCGAAGATGGCCTTGGGGTGCGCCGCGCGCAGCCGCTCGATGACCAGCAGGGTCTGGGCGCGGTTGAGGCGCCCGTCCAGGGTTCCCAGGGTGTAGGTGCCGCTGCTCATCGCTCGTACGCTCCCGTGGTCGCGGTCCGCGTTCGCGTCAGGCCGTCCGCGCGAGGTGTTCCTTCACCAGTTCCCCGATCCTGAAGGCGTCGCGCTCGGGCAGCGCCTGGTGGATCGGCAGGGCCAGCACTTCCCGTCCCGCGGCTTCGGCGTGCGTCAGTTCCCCGTGCACCCGACAGTACTCGGCCAGCTCGTGGCGGTGCAGCGGCGGCGCGTAGTAGATGCCGAAGTCGACGCCGGCTTCCCGCAGCCGGGCCTCCAGTCTGGCACGATCCGGCACGCGGATCCAGTACTGATGATGGGTCACGCGTAGTCCCGAGCCCGGCCGCGGCTCGGCGAGCCGATTGGCGGCGGGGATCAGCCCGTTGTAGATGGCGGCGGCGCGGTCGCGGTCGGCCTGCTCGTCGGTGAAGCGGGCCAGCCGGACGCGGATCGCCAGGGCTTGGATCTCGTCGAGGCGGCTGTTCCAGCCCGACAGCAGGCGGCCCCCGACGCGGACCGTCTCGTGGCCGCGCAACCGGCGCAGCGGGGCGGCGTCGGCCGCGTCGCGGCAGATGATCATCCCGCCGTCGCCGATGCCGGGCAGGTTCTTGGTCGGGTAGAAGCTCAGGCAGGACAGGCGCCCGAAGGACCCGCAGGGGCGGCCGCGGTACAGGGAGCCGTAGGCCTGGCACATGTCCTCGACGAGGTCGAGGCCGTGCCGTTCGGCGACGAGGGCGAAGGGCTCCATCTCGCAGGGCATGCCGAAGATGTGCACCGGCAGCAGGACGCGGGTGCGGCCGGTGACGGCCGCGTCGGCGAGAGCCGGGTCCAGGTTGAGCGTGCGGGGGTCGATGTCCGCGAAGACGGGCGTGCCGCCCAGACGGATGATCGCCTCGATCGTGGCGACGAAGGTGTACGGGGTGGTCACGACCTCGACGCCCGGGCCGACGCCGGCGATCTGCAGCGCCATGTACAGGGCCGCGGAGCCGGAGGCGACGCCGACGGCGTCGGCGGCCCCGCAGGCCGCGGCCATTTCGCCCTCCAGGGCGCGCACCTCCCGGCCCAGGATGTACTCCCCGGTCGAGAGCAGCCGGTCGACGCCGGCCAGGATCTCCTGCTTGCAGGGCAGCATCGGCGTCACCAGGTCGTAGCGGGCGATGCGGCGGCCGTCGTTCTCGTGCATGCCGTCCTTTTCCCGTCCCGGCCGCGGCCGGTTGTGGGGTTCCCGGTCGTGGGGCCGTTAGGCGCGGGGGCGCCCGAAGCAACGGTAGGTGAAGCCGTGCTCGCCCATCAGGGCGCTGTTGTAGACGTTGCGACAGTCCAGGAAGCGGCGCCCGGACACGGCCGCCCCGAGGCGAGCCAGGTCGAGCTGCCGGTACTCGTTCCACTCGGTGACCAGCAGGACGAGGTCGGCGCCGGCCGCGGCGTCGTACGGGCCCTCGCAGTAGTGCAGGGCGGGGTGGAGGGCGCGGAAGTTGTCCATGGCCACCGGGTCGTGCACGCGCAGCGAGGCGCCCGCCGCCTGCAGGGCCGCGACCAGCGGGCGGCTGGGCGCGTCGCGGATGTCGTCGGTGTTCGGTTTGAAGCTCAGGCCCAGCATGGCCACGACCGCGCCCTTCAGCTCGGGCAGCAGCTCGCGGGCCTTCGCCATGGCGATGTCGGGCAGGCGCTCGTTCACGCCGATCGCCGCGCGCACGATGCTCATGTCCGTGCCGGCCTGCTCGGCGATGTGGACGATGGCGTTGGTGTCCTTGGGCAGGCAGGAGCCGCCGAAGCCCAGGCCGGCGTGCAGGAACTTCGGGCCGATGCGCTTGTCGAGGCCCATGGCCTTGGCCACCATCGAGACGTCGGCGCCCACGCGGTCGGCCAGCGTGGAGATCTCGTTGATGTAGGAGATCTTCACCGCGAGGAAGGCGTTGCTGGCGTACTTGATCAGCTCCGCCGATTCGATGTCGCAGACCAGGATCGGGGTCTCCAGCAGGTACAGCGGCCGGTAGATCTCGCGCATGACCTTCTCGCCGAGGGCCGAATCGGCGCCGACCACGACGCGGTCGGGGCGCATGAAGTCCTCGATGCTCGAACCCTCGCGCAGGAACTCGGGGTTGCTGGCCAGCTCGAAGTCCACCGGCCGCGGCTGGGACTCCAGGATGGCCGCCCTGACCTTGCGCGAGGTGCCCACCGGCACGGTGCTCTTGGTGACCACCACGCTGGGGCGCGTCATCAGGCTGCCGACCTCGCGCGCCACGTTCAGCACGTAGGTCAGGTCGGCCTCGCCGCCGTCGGACATGGGCGTCTGCACGGCGATGAAGATCACGTCGGTCGCGCCCATCGCCTCGGCCAGCGAGGTGGTGAAGAAGAGGCGGCCCCCGGCGACGTTCTTCGCGACGAGGCGGTCGAGCCCCGGCTCGTAGATCGGCATGACGCCGCGGTGCAGGTCGGCGATGCGCTCGGCGTTGATGTCGACGCACCAGACCTCGTGCCCGAAGTCGGCCAGGCAGGCCCCCGACACGAGGCCCACGTATCCCGTCCCGATCATGCAGATGCGGCTCATGGCTTTTCCCTCGTCCTTTGCGGCGATCGCGCCGCGGTGTTCCGGTTCTTGTTGCGTCGTCCGGCGCGGCCGCCGGGGTTCAAGCGTTGGCCAGGCGCAGCCATTCCTTGTAGATGCACCGGTCCGCGACGACCGTCAGCCCGGCGGCGACCGCCTTGCGCGACGCCTCGGGGTGGACCACGCCCTCCTGCAGCCAGACGGCGCGCGCCCCCGCGGCGATGGCGGCGTCCACGATGGCGGGGACGGCCTCGCTGCGGCGGAACACGTCGACCACGTCGATCGGCCCCGGCACGTCGGCCAGGGTCGGGTAGACGGGCGCGCCCAGCACCTCCCGCAGCTGCGGGTTGACGCCCGCGACCTCGATCCCCCTGCCGAGCAGGAAGCGGGTGATGCCGTGGCTGGCCCGTTCCGGGTTCTCGGAGATGCCGACCACGGCCACCCGGCGCATGCCGAGCAGGAGCTCCCGGACGGCGTCGTCGCCGGGAGTCGGGTCGTCGTCGTCGATGCGGTTGTGGTCCATGCGGCTCCTCATGGCGGTCCGGGACCCGCCGTCGGCGCCCGGCTCCCTCACAGAAAACCGGGACACGGTCCCGGCGCTCCTCCGACTGGGTCGCGGATCCCGCAGAATGTACCGAGGACCGGCCCCGGTGTCCACCCCGGGGTGGCGGACGCGGCGGCGGATTTTCGGTTCCCCGGCCCGTCCGCGGTTGCTATCTTGGCGGCGGCGTTGCGAATCCCGACCCGTGAGGACGGCCATGGACCCCGTGCTGACAACCGTGCTGCTGCTGGCGGCGCTGGCGATGTTCGCGAACACCGTCGCGGACCGCTACTGGCTGCTGCGGGCCGCGGCGCCCGACGACCGGCGCGACCGCGTCGGCGAGCGGCTGCGGCGCTTGTTCGCCATCGGCTTCGGCCAGAGGCGGCTGCTCTACGAGCGGGGCGCGGGCTGGATGCACGTCGGCATCTTCTCGGGTTTCCTGGTGGTGTCCCTGCGCACGATCACGCTCTGCGGCCGCGGCTTCAGCCCCGACTTCCAGCTGCCGGGCTTCGACGGCCCGTTCGGCCAGGCCTACGCGGTGCTGAAGGACACGTTCGAACTGGTCGTGCTGGCCGCCGTGGGCTTCGCGGCCTGGCGCCGGCTGGTGCTGCGTCCGCGGCGCCTGCACCTCAGCGCCGAGGGCGTGCTGATCCTGGTCTGGATCGCCGCGCTGATGGTCTCCGACCTGCTCGGCGACGCGGCCCTGTTCGCCCTGCGGCCGGACCATCCCGAGGCCGGCTGGTCCTTCGCCGGCACCGCGCTGTCGGGCCTGTTCGCGGGCGTCCCCGAGCCGCAGCTCCGGGCGTGGCTGGGCTGGATGTTCTGGTCGCACCTGGTCCTGGTGTTGGCGTTCCTGAATTTCCTGCCCTACGGCAAGCACTTCCACGTGCTGACCGCCCTGCCCAACGTGTTCACGATGAAGCTGGGCCCGCCGGCCGCGCCCGCCCGGATGGACTTCGAGGGGCGCGAGGTCTTCGGCGTCGGGAAGTTGGAGGACTACTCCTGGCGGCGCCTGCTGGACATGTACACCTGCACCGAGTGCGGTCGCTGCACGGTGCACTGCCCGACGGCCGTCACCGGCAAGCCCCTGCGCCCGCGGGAGCTGATCACCGACCAGCGCGACCACCTGCTGGCCGTCGCCGACGGCCTGCGCCTGGTGGGCAAGCTGAAGCACCGGGGACGCGACGCGGAGGCGGCCGCCGCGTCGGCCGCGCTCGCGCGCCCGGCGCTCGCCGGCGTCGTGATCCCCGACGACGTGCTCTGGGGCTGCACCACCTGCGGCTACTGCCAGACGGTCTGCCCGGTCGCCATCGAGCACGTCGACCACGTCGTGGACCTGCGCCGCCACCGCATGATGATGGAATCGGCGATGCCGCCGGAGTTCCAGTCGGCGCTGCGCGGCCTGGAAAACAACTCGAACCCCTGGAACGTCGGGGCCGCCGCCCGCGAGGACTGGATCGGGGAGCTGCCGGTGCCGCGCCTGCGCGACAAGGGCCGCGCCGAGTACCTGCTCTTCGTGGGCTGCGCCGGCGCCTACGACGAGCGCAACAAGGACGTGCTGCGTGCCGTGTGCCGCCTGCTGGACCGCGCCGCCGTCGACTACGCCGTGCTGGGCACCGAGGAGGGCTGCTGCGGCGACCCGGCCCGACGCGCGGGCCACGAGTACCTCTTCCAGGCGCAGGCGCGGCGCAACATCGAGACCTTCTCCCGGTACGAGGTCGGCGCCGTGGTCACGGCCTGCCCGCACTGCTTCAACATGATCCGCAACGAGTACCCCCAGTTCGACTGGTCGGCGGCGCGCGTGCTGCACCACTCCGAACTGCTCCTGGACCTGGTGGGGCAGGGCCGCCTGAAGCTGCGCCCGGGCGGCGCCGCCCGGGTCACCTACCACGACTCCTGCTACCTCGGCCGCCACAACGGCGTCTACGACGCGCCTCGCGACCTCGTCGACGCACTCGGCCTCGAGCGCGTCGAGATGGTCCGCAGCCGCCGCGACGGGTTCTGCTGCGGCGCCGGCGGCGCCCGGATGTTCATGGAGGAGTCCCTGGGCACGCGCATCAACCAGAACCGGGTCGACGAGGCCGCCGGCACCGGGGCCGCGGAGGTCTGCACCGCCTGCCCGTTCTGCCTGACGATGATCGGCGACGGCATCAAGGAGACCGGGCGCGAGGAGACGCTGCGCGCGCTGGACCTCGCCGAGATGATCGAGCGGCAGCTCGCCGATTGAGGCGAGCCGCGGCGTCGGCCGGCTTGGGCCCTTGCAAATCCGGACACGTGCGGTAAGATATCGGCGTCGCCGGCGGCGCCCGCCCGCCGGCGCGCCCCCACGATCCACGAGTTGGAGGCTGCGATGTCCGTCTACGATCCCGTGCGCACGACTCCCGAGCTGGACCGCCTGTGGCGGCGCGGCGCCGGGTTCTTCGGCTCCCACGTGCCGATCATGTGCGGCGCCATGACCTGGATCTCGGACCCGCACCTGGTCGCGTCGTTCTGCAACCTGGGCGGCTTCGCCTCGCTCGCCGGTGGCAACATGCCGCCCGAGGTCTTCGCGGCCTCGATCGACGGCACCCGCGCCCTGACGGACCGGCCCTTCGGCGCCAACATCATCGTCATCGCCCCGAACTACCGGGCCCACCTGGACATCTGCTGCGAGAAGAGGCTGAGCCACATCTTCTTCGCCGGCTCGATCCCGCGCCAGAGCGAGGTGGAGCAGGCCCGCGCGAGCGGCGCCAAGGTGATCTGCTTCGCCTCGGCCGGCTCCATCGCCGAGCGCATGATCGGCTACGGGGCCGACGCGCTCATCCTGGAGGGCAGCGAGGCGGGCGGCCACATCGGCCACGTCTCGACCTCGGTGCTGCTGCAGGAGGTCCTGTTCCCCTACGCGGACCGGCTGCCGATCTTCGTCGCCGGCGGCATCGCGGACGGCCGCATGATCGGGCACCTCTGCCTGATGGGCGCGGCCGGCGCCCAGCTCGGCACGCGCTTCGTCGTCGCCGACGAGTGCCTCGCCCACCCGGCGTTCAAGCAGGCCTTCATCCGGGCCCGCTCCCGCGAGGCGATCGCCACGCCCCAGTACTCTTCCAAGCTGCCGGTGGTCGCCGTGCGCGCGCTGAACAACGCCGCGATGGAGCGCTTCGGCGAGCTGCAGCTCGACCTGCTGCGCCAGGTGGAGTCCGGGGAGATGAGCCGCCAGGACGCCCAGTTCGAGGTGGAGAAGTACTGGGTCGGCTCCCTGCGCGAAGGGGCGGTGGACGGCGATGTCGAGCGCGGCTCGCTCATGGCCGGCCAGTCGGTCGGCCTGGTGACCCGCACCCAGCCCCTGCGCGAGATCCTCCAGCAGCTGGTCGACGAGGCCCAGGCGGCGATGGCCGCCGCCAGGGGTCTCCTGGGCGCCTGAGGCCCCCCGGAGGCGCTTCCCCGCTTGACGCTGGCGACGGCCGGCCCCTACATTAGACGGGGCCGGCGCCGTACGGCGACAGCCTCCGGTCCCGATCACTCCACCCCCCCGAGGTCGACGATGTTCCAGCAGCGACACCTGTTCCTCGTCTGCGCCGCGCTCGCCGCCGCCATGGCTTTCGGCGGCGGCTGCAGCGACGACGAAGGCGGCTCGTCCACCGCGCCCCCCACGTCCGGCACCGTGGTCGTGACGCCCAGCCCGACGACCCTGGACATCTCGTGGACCATGCGCGGTCCCGGCGGCTTCAACGAGAGCGGCAGCGGCGCGCGCACCTTCGCCTCGCAGTCCCTGGGCAGCTACACGTTGACCTGGGGCGCCGTCGAGGGCTGGGTCCGCCCCACGCCGGTCACGTCGACCCTGAAGCTCGAGGCGGGCGGCAGCGTTGAGTTCGCAGGCCTCTACCGGGAGAACCTGCCCAGCACGATCGTCGTCGACGCCACCCCGGACGATCCCGGCACGACCTGGATCCTCACCGGCCCCGACGGCTACCGCCTCGACGGGTCGGGCGACCTGACCCTGGACGCGCTCGATTCCGGCGTGTACACGCTGACCTGGGAGGCGCGCAGCGGCTGGTGGCTGCCGATCGCCAACCCGCAGACGCTGGAGGTCTTCGGAGGCACCACGACCTTCGCGGGCGTCTACCGCCAGGACCTGCCGGCGCCGACCGGGTACCGGTTCGTGCCGGAGGGCTCGTTCACCATGGGCAGCCCAGAGGACGAGTGGGGCCGCCGCAGCGAGGAGATCCAGCGCCAGGTCACCCTGACCCGCAGCCTCTTCGCCGCCAGGAGCGAGGTCACGCGCGAGGCGTTCCGCACGCAGTTGAACTGGGCCTACCACCAGGGCCACTGCATCGTCGACACGCTGATCGTCGACGACATCACGCAGTATCACGTGTACGACAACCTCGACGGCTCCGGCATCGAACTGCTCAACCTGAGCGCCACGACGCTGGTATTTTTCGCTCCGGCGGATTCGTTCCGGATCCTGAACGCCGATCAGACGACCTACCCCATCGGCGGCGTGAACTGGTACGGCGCGATCGCCTACTGCGACTGGCGGAGCCTCCGCCAGGGACTCCCGCGCGCCTACGACCACGCCACCTGGACGCTCGCCGCCGGGAGCCAGACCGCCACGCCGGGCTACCGGCTGCCCACCGAAGCCGAGTGGGAGTATCTCTGCCGCGCCGGCTCGACCACGGCCTTCACCAACGGGCCGCTGCTGAACCCGGAGTGCGGCGACCCGAACCTCGAACTGGTCGGCTGGAACTGCATGCCGGTGGTCATGCGCGTGGAGCAGAAGCTGCCCAACGCCTGGGGCTTCTACGACATGCACGGCAACCTGGCCGAGTGGTGCGAGGACCTCTTTGCGCCGTACGTCCCCGGGGCCGTGACCGATCCGCTGAACGTCGGCGTGGGTCCCCTGCGGGTCTTCCGCGGCGGCAACTACGCGAGCCCGGCCCATGCCTGCCGGAGCGCCCGTCGCGGCGGCAACTACGCCACCGCCGGCGTGGCCAACATCGGACTGCGGCCCGTCAGGACCGTGATCGCGGGCTGACCGCCGACAAACGCCGACAAAGGGAAGGGGCTCCGCCGCGGCGGAGCCCCTCTGCGTCGCGGCCGGAGCCGCGGCGACGACGGTCGACGGTTCAGTCCAGGGCCCGGATCGCCTCGTCCAGCGCGGGCACGACCTCGAAGAGGTCGGCCGCGATGCCGTAGTCGGCGGCCTTGAAGATCGGGGCGTTGGGATCCTTGTTGATGGCCACGATGCACTTCGACGAGCTCATGCCCGCGAGGTGCTGGATCGCGCCGCTGATCCCCACCGCCACGTAGAGCTTCGGGCTGACGGTCTTGCCGGTCTGCCCGACCTGGTGGGAGTGGGGCACCCAGCCGGCGTCGACGATGGCGCGGCTGGCGCCCGCCGCGGCGCCCATGGTCGCCGCCAGCGTCTCGATCAGCTTGTAGTTGCCGGCTTCCTTGAGTCCGCGGCCACCCGAGACGATGATCTCGGCCTCGGTCAGCTCGATCTTCTTCTCCGCCGACGTGACCGTCTCGACGACCGAGGCGTGCGGCGCGAAGCCGCCCAGGCCGGGGTCGAAACCCTCGACCGGCGCGTCGGCGCCGCCGCCCGCGAAGAGGGGGAAGGCGTTCGGGCGCACGCCCGCCACCGCGACCGGCGCGTCGACCGCCACCTCGGCGTAGCACTTGCCGGCGAAGATCGGGCGGCGCAGTTTGAACCCGCCGTCGAAGTCCAGGCCCACGCAGTCGCTCACGCAGGCGGCGTCCAGCCGCGCCGCCAGGCGGGGCGCGAAGTCCTTGCCCGTCGCGGTCGCGCCCACCAGCAGCAGGTCGGGGCGGCGGGCCGCGACGAAGGCGGCCAGGGCCCGCGTCCAGGTCTCGGCGTCGTAGCGGGCGAAGGCGTCGCCGGCGGCGGTGAAGACGCGGTGGGCGCCGTGGCGGCCGGCCTCGGCGGCGGCGGCGGCGTCCCCCAGCACGACGGCCCAGACCTCGCCGCCCGTCCGGTCGACGAGGCGGCGCGCCTCGGCCGTCATCTGCCAGGCGACCTTCTTGGCGGCGCCCCCGCTCTGCTCGATGTAAACGGCGATGTTCGGCATGTCCGGTCTCCCGTCAGATGACCTTGGCTTCGTCGCGCAGCAGGCGCGCCAGTTCCCGGGCGGCGGCGGCGGGATCGTCGGCTGCGACCATCCGGCACGCGGCGCGCGGCGGGGGCGGGGAGTACGTCGTGATCCGGGTGCGGGCCGCGGGGATCTCGAGGCCCAGGTCGGCGCAGGTCAGGGTCTCCTGCGGCTTCATCCCGGCCTTCATGATGTTCGGCAGGCTGGGCAGGCGCGGCTCGTTCAGGCCCTTCTGGCAGGTGATCACCGCGGGCAGCGAGCCCCGCACGATGGCGGCGCCGCCCTCGATCTCGCAGGTGGCGGTGAAGACGCCCTGGCCCAGTTCCAGCTTCGTCACCACGGTCGCCTGCGAGCAGTCCAGCAGCTCGGCGAGCATCGGCCCCACCTGGGCGCTGTCGTCGTCGATGGCCTGCTTGCCGGTCAGGATCAGGTCGTAGCCGCCGCGGCGCAGCACCGCGGCGAGCACCTTCGCCGTCTGCAGCGGCTCGGCGTTCTCCAGCGCGGGCTCGTTCACCCGGATCGCGCGGTCGCAGCCCACCGCGAGGCAGTCCTTCTTCAGCGTCTCCACGGCGCGGTCCGGGCCGATCGTCACGGCGGTGATCTCGCAGTCGGCGCCCAGGCGCTCCTTGATGCGGACCGCCTCCTCGACCGCGAAGGCGTCGTAGGGGTTCAGCACGCGGGTGAACCCGGACCGGTCGAGTTCCGGCCCCGGCGCGGCCAGGGTGATCCGCGTCTCGGAGTCGGGGACCTGCTTCACGCAGACGGCGATCTTCATGGGGCCTCCAGGCTCTCGTGCATCGTCGGCCGCCGTTCGCGGCGACGGGCCCGCGGAGCGGGCCCTGCAATGATAGGCCGCGACCGCGGGGGCGTCAAACCCCGGACACGCGCGTCGGCCTGCGCTCCAGCACGCCGCCGCCCAGACGGTCGGCGCGCTTCAGCAGCAGCGCGAAGACGAACCCCACGACGCCGAGGCCCGCGAACATCAGCATGCTGGCTGTGTAGCCGTGGGTGGCGTCGCGCAGCCCCCCGTTCAGCAAGGGGAAGAGCGCCAGACCGATGTT
>JAURXS010000002.1 GCA_030654305.1 bacterium
GCGAGGCGGGCGGCGACGCCGTGGTCTGTGCCGACGCCGCTGCGGCGGCCGCGGCCCTGGCCGCCGCGGCGCGGCCCGGCGACCGCATCCTGTTCAAGGGATCCCGTTCCGCCGCCGTCGAGCGCGCGCTCGACGCATTCCTGGCGCACCTCGGCGGCGCCGCGCCCGACAGGGAGACACGCTGATGTTCTACCTCCTGCTCTACCCGCTGCGCGAACACTGGTCGGCGCTGAACGTCTTCCAGTACATCACGTTCCGCGCCGCCTACGCCACGATCACCGCCCTGCTGATCTGCTTCGTGTTCGGCGGCTGGCTGATCGGCCGGCTCCAGGCCCTGCAGATCGGCGAGACGATCCGCAGCGACGGGCCCGCGCGGCACGCCGCCAAGGCGGGCACCCCGACGATGGGCGGCGTGCTGGTGATCGCGGCGATCGTGCTGCCCACCTTGCTGTGGGCGGACCTGGGCAACCGCTACGTGCAGCTCTGCCTGTTGGCCACGGTCTGGATGGGGACGCTCGGCTTCGTCGACGACTGGCTCAAGGTCGTGCGCAAGCATCCCAAGGGCATGATCGGCCGCGTGAAGATGGCGGGGCAGATCGGCTTCAGCCTGGTGCTGTACGCGCTGCTGAAGAGCGCGGCCGCCGACGACGCCCTGGTCACGCAGCTGGCCGTGCCGCTGCTCAAGGACACCTTCATCGACCTCGGCTGGTTCTACCTGCCGCTGGTGGTGGTCGTGGTGGCGGGCACCAGCAACGCCGTGAACCTGACCGACGGCCTGGACGGGCTGGCGATCGGGCTGAGCGCCTTCACCTTCCTGGGTTTCGCGGCGCTGGCCTACGTCGCGGGCAACGTGATCTTCGCCGACTACCTGAACATCGTCTACCTGCCGGGCGCCGGCGAGCTCGCCGTCTACTGCGGGGCCGTCGTCGGCGCTTCGCTCGGCTTCCTGTGGTTCAACGCCCACCCGGCGCGGGTGTTCATGGGCGACACGGGCAGCCTGGCCCTGGGCGGCGCCTTGGGCACCGTCGCGATCCTGGTCAAGCGCGAGCTGCTGCTGGTGATCATGGGCGGCATGTTCGTGATGGAGGCCCTGAGCGTGATGCTGCAGGTCGCGTCGTACCGCTGGCGCGGCGGCAAGCGGATCTTCCGCATGGCCCCGCTGCACCACCACTTCGAGCTGCTCGGCTGGTCGGAGACGCAGGTCGTGGTCCGCTTCTGGATCATCGGCATCCTGCTGCTGCTGCTGAGCATGAGCACCGTCAAGCTGCAGTAGGAGGACCGGCGTGAACGTGAGGGGCGGGACCTGGCTGGTGATCGGTCTGGCGCGCAGCGGCTGCGCGGCCGGCGCCCTGCTGCGGCGCCACGGCGCGCGCGTCGTGGGCGCCGACGACGCCGACGGGACGGCGCTCGCCGCGCAGTGGCGGCAGCGCGGTCTCGCGGACGAGGCTGCGGCGGCCTTCGACGAAGTGCGCACCGGACCCGGCTGGGAGGCGGCGATGCCGCGCCTCGACGGCGTGGTGCTCAGCCCCGGCGTGACCGTCGAGCGGGCCGCCGCGGCGGCGCCCGGCGTGCCGGTCCTGGGCGAGCTGGAACTCGCTTCGCGCTTCTTCGCCGGGCGCACGGTGGCGATCACCGGCACCAACGGCAAGACGACGACCACCGAGCTGGCGGCGCACCTGCTGCGCGCCGCGGGCCACACGGCGCCGGCCCTGGGCAACGTGGGGCGCCCGCTGAGCCAGGTCGCCGACACGCTGCCCGACAGCGCGGTGGCCGTCGTGGAGGTCAGCAGCTTCCAGCTCGAGACCGTCTCGCGGTTCCGACCCGAGGTCGCCGTCGTGCTGAACCTCGCGCCCGACCATCTGGACCGCTACCCGTCGATCGCCGCGTACTACGCCGCCAAGAAGCGGCTCGTGGACCGGCTGCCCCCCGGGGGGCTGTTCGTCACCGGGACCGGCTGCCTGCCGGCCCTGGACTGGCCCGCGCCGCGTCGCCTGCTGTTCGGCGACCCGGAGGCGGGCGCCGCGTGCTTCGCGCGCGATGGCCGATTGTGGCGGCTGCGCGACGGCGAGCCGCGGGCGGTGCTGGCGCTCGAGGACTTTCCCCTCCACGGCGCACCGAATGTCCTCAACGCCGGCGCCGCCCTCGCCGCCCTCGAACCCTTCGGACTGGACGACGACGTCCTGGCGGACGGCCTGCGGAGCTTCCGCGGTCTGCCGCACCGCCAGCAGGAAGTCGCCCGGGGGGAGGGCCTGGTCTTCGTCGACGATTCCAAGGCGACCAACGTGCACGCGGTGTGCGGCGGCCTGGCCGGCTACGCGGCCGACGTCGTGCTGATCCTGGGCGGCAGCGGCAAGGGGGAGGACTACGCGCCCCTGCGCGGCGCGCTCGGGCCGGTGCGTGCCGCGGTGCTGATCGGCGCCGAGGCGGACCGCATCGAGGCGGCGCTCGCCGGGTCGGTGCCGCTGGTCCGGGCTTCCGGCATGGACGAGGCCGTGGCGACGGCGGCCGGCCTGGCGTCGGGGCGGGGCACGGTCCTGCTGAGCCCGGCGTGCGCGAGCTTCGACATGTTCCGCGACTACCACCACCGCGGCGAGGCGTTCCAGGCCGCGGCGCTCGCCTGGCTGGCCGGCCGGCCGGACGCCGCGGGCTCCCGGGAGGGATCATGAACCGCCGCGTGCGCGAGTTGCTGGCCTGGTTCGAACAGCTCGACGGCTGGCTGATGCTCACGGTGCTCGTGCTGGGGATCTTCGGCGTGGCGATGGTCTACAACGCCGGCTCTTTCAACTCCTCGTCCAGCACCCACTACCTGGTGCACCAGATCATCCGCTTCGGCCTCGGCCTCGGCGCGCTGTGGTTCCTGGCCGGGCTGGACTACCAGACGCTGCGGCGGCCCTGGGTGAACTGGGGGCTGCTGGGTCTCGGCCTGGGCCTGGTGCTGGTCACCGTCGCGTTGCGCAAGACCGGCCTCGTCGACGAGCGCGCCGGCTCCAGCCGCTGGCTGACGTTCCTGCCGGTCCAGCCCGTGGAGATCGTGAAGGTCGCGCTGGTGCTGTTCCTGGCGCAGCAGTGCGCCGGCGGTTTCGAGCGCCTGCGCCGTGACGACCGCCGCTTCTGGACGGCGCTGGCCGTCCCGGCCGTCTCGATGGTCGCGCTGGCCCTGCAGCCGAACTACGGCAACGCCGCGATGATGGGCCTGCTGACGCTGGTCCTGCTGACGCTCAGCGGCCTGCCGGCGCGGATCCTCGTCTGGCTGGGCGCCGCCGCGGTGGGGGTGTCGGCCCTGGGCTTCTTCACGATCGCCAAGATCAACCACCGGCTGGTGCTCTGGTGGCTGGCGATCAAGGACGGCACGATCGACCCCCGCGCGGACGAGAAGCTCTACCAGGTCTACCAGTCGCTGCTGGGGCTGGGGGCGGGCGGCTGGCACGGCACGGGCATCGGGGCCAGCCAGCAGCGGTTCGCCTTCCTGCCGGATTCGCACACGGACTTCATCTTCTCGGTGGTGGGCGAGGAGTTGGGGCTGGTGGGCGGCCTGATCACGCTTTTTCTGTTTGTGCTGCTGGGCTGGCGCGGTTATAACATCGCACGCAACGCCGGCGACGAGTTCGGCTGCCTGGTCGCGGCCGGATTGACCACGATGCTGCTGGCGTACGCGGCCATCAACATCGGCATGGTCACCGCGGTGTTGCCCGTCATGGGGCTGCCGCTACCCTTCATCAGCTACGGCGGCTCCGCGCTGATCACGAACCTGGCGGCGGTGGGCATCCTGCTGAGCATCGACCGCCAGGGGCGCGCCCTGCGCGCCAGGAGGGTGCGGGTGATCGGACGCCCCTGAGGCGGCCCGGCCGGCCCTCGGAGGAGATTCATGGACCCGCGCCGCGACCCGCGCCGAGCCGAGGCGGCCAAACCGGTCAGGGTCGTCCTGGCGGGCGGCGGCACCGGCGGGCACATCTACCCCGCCTTGGCCGTGGCCGAAGCTCTGCGGCGGCTCGAACCGCAGGCCCGGCTGCTCTACCTCGGCACCAGCCGGGGCCTCGAGTCGCGCCTCGTCCCCGCCGCCGGCCTGGACCTGCGCCACGTCGCGGCTTCCGGCTACCGCGGACTGGGACCCGTCGCCCGCCTGCGTTTCGCCGCCAACCTGGTCGTGGGCGTCCTGCAGAGCCTGGACGCGCTGCGGCGCTTCCGACCCGACGTCGTGCTGGGCAGCGGCGGTTTCGTCAGCCTGCCCGTCGGCCTGGCGGCGCGCCTGCTGGGCCGACCGCTGGCCTTGCAGGAGCAGAACGCCATCCCGGGCAGCACCAACCGGCTGCTGGGCCGCTGGGCGCAGCGGATCTACCTCGGCTTCCCGGAGGCGGCCGCGTTCTTCCCGTCCGGGCGCAGCCGCGACACGGGCAACCCCGTCCGCGCCGCCTTCGCCGAGGTCCGGGGTGGCGCGGGCGACGGCCCGCCGCGCGCGGAAGGAGCGGCCTCGTGCCACGTGCTGGTCTTCGGCGGCAGCCGCGGCGCCCGCACGCTCAACCGCGCCGTGATCGACGCGGCGCGCGGAGCCTGGGCGCTGCGCGCCGACCTGTCGCTGTGGGCGCAGACCGGACCCGAGGAGCACGAGGCGGTGACCCGCGGCTGTGCCGGTCGGCTCGGTTCGACGCGCGTCACGCCTTACATCGAGGACATGCCCGCGGCCCTGCGCTGGGCCGACGTGGTGGTCTGCCGCGCGGGTGCGATGACCCTGGCCGAGCTGGCGGCCGCGGGTCGCGCGTCGGTCCTGGTGCCCTACCCGCACGCCACCGACCAGCACCAGCTGCGCAACGCCAAGTCGCGGGAGGACGCGGGCGCGGCGCTGCTGCTGCTGGACGAGTTCTGCACGGGGGAGTCGCTGGCGGCGTGCGTGGACGACCTGCGGCGTGATCCCGCCCGGCTGCGCGCGATGGCGGCCGCCGCGCGGGCCGCCGCCCGACCCGACGCGGCGATGGAGATCGCCGCCGACCTGATGCGCCTGGCGGGCCGGCTGCCCGCGGGCGCAGCCGGGGCCAGCACCACGACCGGCCGGTAAGGGAGCTGCCGTGTTCCGCAACACCCGACACGTCCACCTCGTCGCCATCGGCGGCATCGGCATGAGCGGGATCGCCGAGATCCTGCTGAACCTGGGTTTCCGCGTCAGCGGCAGCGACCTGCGCGCCTCGGAGGCGACCGAGCGCCTCGAGCGGCTCGGGGCCACGATCGCGATCGGGCACCGCGAGGGGCAGGTGCGGGGCGCCGACGTCCTGGTGTACTCGTCGGCGGTCACGCGCGTCAACCCCGAGGTCACCGAGGCGCGTCGGCTCGGCATCCCGGTCATCCGGCGCGCGGAGATGCTCGCCGAGCTCATGCGCCTGAAGTACGGCATCGCCGTGGCCGGCTCCCACGGCAAGACGACGACGACCTCGCTGGTGGCCGAGGTCCTGGCCGCGGGCGGGCTGGACCCCACCGTGCTGGTGGGCGGGCGCGCGCTGGCGACGGGCGCGAACGCGGTCCTGGGCGCCGGCGACTACCTCGTGGCCGAGGCCGACGAGAGCGACGGGACCTTCCTGCACCTGGTGCCGACGGTGGCCGTGGTCACCAACATCGACCACGAGCACGTCGACTTCTATCCGGAGATGGACGACCTGCGCGCCGCGTTCCGCGCCTTCCTGGCGCGCGTGCCCTTCTACGGGGCGTGCGTGCTCTGCCAGGACGATCCCGAGGTGCGCGCGCTGATCCCGCACCTCGAGCGCAAGGTCATCACCTACGGCCTCGGCGCGGATGCCGACGTGCGCGGCGTGCCCGAACCGTCCCTGCCCGGCGCCGCGACGGTGCTGGCGGGCGGCCGCGAACTCGGGCGCCTCGAACTGCGCCTGCGCGGCCGGCACAACCTGACCAACGCGTTGGCGGCGGTCGCCGTGGGCATGGAGCTGGGCGTCCCCTTCGCGCAGGCGGCCCGGGCCCTGGGCGGCTTCGCCGGCGTCGGCCGCCGCTACCAGGAGCACGGGGAGCCGGGCGGCGTGCGCGTGGTGGACGACTACGGGCACCACCCCACCGAGATCGCCGCCACCCTCGCCGTCGCCCGCGACGAGGGCCGCCGCGTGGTCGTGCTGTTCCAGCCCCACCGCTACTCGCGCACGCTGCGGTTCGCCGGCGAGTTCGCCGACGCCTTGGCGGCGGCCGACGTCGTGGGGCTGCTGCCGGTGTACGCCGCGAGCGAGGAGCCGCTGCCCGGCGCCGACAGCGGGCTGATCGCGACGGCGCTCGCGCGCAAGGGGCGCGACGCGGTCTCGCTGCTGGCCGGGGCCGACGACGTCGAGCGTTGGCTCGACGCCACGGTCATCCCGGGCGACCTGCTCGTGACCCTGGGCGCCGGCGACATCGGCCGCCTGGTCGAGCCGATCTGCGGGCATCTGGCGCG
>JAURXS010000003.1 GCA_030654305.1 bacterium
GACGCCGCAGCGGTGGTCCGCGCCGGCAACGCGGCAAACGCCACCCTGTCCGTGAGCGGCAATGACAGCGCGATTACGCTGGTCAACACCGGCGCGGCGAGCACTTCGGTCGGCGTGCCCGCGAACGGCAGCGCCCATACGCTCACTCTGAATGCTTCCGAGATCGTCCTCGGCGGCGGCACGCAAAAGATCCTGGGCTATGGCGAGGTCAACATGACCGCGGCCAACCGGATATTCGTCGCCGGTCCCGGCAGTCTCACGCTCGGTGCGGGCGCCGACGTCGTCAATCTCTATTTGGCGACCCAGAACGTCCTCGTCGGCGGAGCCACCGCGTCGGGCGGCGGCTCGTTCGCGGTCACGACGAGCGGCAACATCGTGCTGTCGGACATCCTGCAGCGCGATCCGTCGCTGCCGCGGCGGCCCGCCGACAGCGCCGAGACGGGCGGCAAACTGTCGCTCACGGGCGCGGACATCCTGATCAGCGGCATTATGCAGGCGCAGGCCGGCACCATCACGCTCAATGCCACGGCGGCGGACGTGCGGCTGACATCGCGCGCCTATCTTGCCGCCGGCGGCTACAAGAAGTCGCTGCTCGACGTCGACACCTACCTGTCGGGCGGCAAGGTCGTGCTCAAATCCGACAACGGCAGCATCTACGCCGATACGCTCAGCATCATCGACGTGGCGCAGCCGGCCGATGAATCCGGTAACCGGTTCGGCTATGGCGGCGAGATCGAGGCAACCGCGCTCAACGGCAATGCGACGTTCGACGGCAAATTGCTCGGCGCCGGCGGCCCCGGCCTCGGCGGCCGGTTCAAGCTCGACGTCAAGGGCTCGGCCGATCTGACCTCGCTGGCCGACCGGCTGTTCGACGGCGGTGTCTTTGGCGCGATCGATATACGCACGCGGACCGGAAACCTCGAACTTTCGGAAAACCACACGCTCAAAGCCCACGCCGTCACGCTGACGGCCGACGACACCACCTGGGGCAACGATCCCAGCCAGCAATTTGGCCAGATCAAGATTCGTGGCCGGATCGACGCGACCGGCCATGGCGGTGACACGCTCGACGGCAGCGGCCGTGCCGGCGGACGGGTTGGGCTCTATGCTGCCAATTCGGTCTTGCTGGCCGGCAGCGGCGTGATCGACGCATCCACCACCAACGCCGACGAGCGCGGCGGCGACGTCACCATCGGCATCAGCTGGGCTGCGAAGTCGAAAATCTTCCTGCAGCAGGGCACGCAGATCAACGTCTCCGGCGGCAGCAGGGGTGGCCTGAGCGGCGGCACGGTGACGTTCCGCGCACCGCTCGACGGCAACAACGACGTCAAGATCGCGGTACTGAAGAAGGAACCCAACAGCAGCGGTACCTTCGACGAGCTTCCTGACATCGACGCGACGAACGACATCAACGACCGGTCCAAGGTCGGCATCATCGGGGCGCGCTCGGTTGCCGTGAACGGCTTCATCGCCTTCGACACCAAGGCCAGCAGTGCCGGCATCGACGGATCGAGCCTCGGCTGGGCGGGAATAATCGACACGGCCGGCTGGTA
>JAURXS010000004.1 GCA_030654305.1 bacterium
GACCGGCAAGGCCCTCGAGGAGGCGCTGGGGTTCGCCATCAAGAAGCTGCAGAGCGGCCCGCTCGGCGGCGACCAGCAGATCGGCGCCAAGATCGCCAGCAACGAGATCGACTTCCTGATCTTCTTCTGGGATCCTCTGGAGCCGCAGCCCCACGACCCGGACGTCAAGGCCCTGCTGCGGATGGCCGTGGTCTGGAACATCCCGATCGCCTGCAACCGGGCGTCGGCCGATTTCATGATCTCGTCGCCGCTGATGGAGGGCGAGTACGACCGGCTCGTGCCCGATTACGACAATTACCGCAACCGCAGGTTCGACCAGAATCCGCCGGGAGCATCCTGACCGGCCTCGTTCGAAAGTGGAGGAACCCCATGACCTGCCTGCCTCATCGATGGTGGCCGACGCTCGCCGCGGCGATGCTGTGCGGCGTCCTGCCCGCGGCGGCCGCCGACGGCCCGGTCTTCAGGGCGGACGCCAGCAGCGCCTACGAGGTGGACCTGGCCCAGGTGCGGGACGACCTGCTGCCGCTGCTGCGGGCGGCGATGCGCGGCGAGGAGCCGCAGGAGACGCGCGACTTTGAGGACTTCCTGGACGTCAGCGGCGTGCGGGCCCTGGACCGGCTCCGTCTCGTGTCGCGGTCGTCGTTGGATCGCTCGTGCGCGAGCCTGGAATTGGACCTGGATCCGAATGGGGACGGCGGGATCCTGGCCGCCCTGTGCGGCGTGCGCGGCGGCCGTTGCCGCTTCGCGCGCTACGTCCGCGAGGATGACGTGCTGGCGTTCGCGACCCTGGAGAATCTTCCCGGCAGCCTGGAGGCGCTGCTGCCGTTCCTGACGCGGCCCGCGACGGGACCGGAGGCCGCGTGGCTGAGCTTCGACGAGGAAGGTGAGCCCGAACTCGCCGGCATCCCGATCCGCGGCCGCCTGCTGCCGCTGCTCGCCGGCGAGATCGACGTGATGCAGTTGCAGAGCGCCGCCGGCGGCTTGCCAGCGGTGGTCCTGGCCGTCGCCACCCGCGACGGCCCCGCCCTGCGCGACCTGCTGCTCGGCCTGGCGGCCGGACAGACCGCCGGCGACGATGGCG
>JAURXS010000005.1 GCA_030654305.1 bacterium
CCGATGAGCCGCCGAATTCCCGGATTCGAATTTCGCCTCGCGACGAAAGACGCCGTATTACGCGCTGGACTTCGCGCAGGTCCGCGCGTGGGCAAGTCGACAGATAGTCTTCAAAGGTACTGTGCTTATCGATCACGCGAGTGTGTTTGCTGCCCATCCATATCAGATGAGGGCTCCCAGGGGATCCGTCGGCCGCGAAAGCCGCCAGGGCCGATTTCGGAAGGTAATTGCATTTGAACACCGGCCCGGCGTGCTTCGTCCTCGCCAGAGCGAGGATCCGGGACAGTTCATCCGGGGAATAGCCCCCGTGGTACGTCGATGCACGTGCGAGTTCGGTGCCTGTGATCGTCCCCATCGCGCGCAACAGCGTGAGCCCCTTGATTCGAATCAGAGGACTCGAGCTCAGGAAAACCGCCTTGCAGCGGGATTCGGCGGCGTTCCAGAGCGCGTAGATTTGCAGCTTGAGCAAATGCTCGCCGTAATGACGTCGCCAGATCCGGAAAGCCCCGGGCAGCACGAAGGGGTTGTCGACTTCGCACACGCCCTCTGAGATAAGCCTCTCATACTCGGCGAATGAAATCTCATCGATTCGCATGTCGGGGGTCTCCGTGTATGGTCAGGCTGATGTGTGGGTGAAGATAGGTGAGGCCGAATCCGCCCCGGAGATACCCATGCCGGAGCACCAAAGATAGCACAGCGGGTGGCCGCCCGCTGCCTGCAAACTCGGGCCGAAGCCCGACCCGCGAGGGTCGGGGGCGTTGCCCGGCGAGGGGCGATCGGGCCCCGGCCTTCACCAGGCGACCGGTCACAGTACCGGCGGTTGGGCCGAGTCCTCGGACGGGTACCCGAATATGTTCACCCGCTGCCAATTTCCGCGCCGGAACCGCCAGTAGAGCAGCACCGCCTCCAGCGCGTAGCAGGCGGCTCCGCCCAGCCAGGCCACGCGCACGTCGCCGCCGCCGCGCACCACCAGCAGCCAGGTCAGCGGCAGGAAGACCCCCCACATGACCGCCGCGGTGATCAGCAGCACCGAGCGCGTGTCGCCGGCGCCGGTCAGCAGGCCGCTGCCCACCATCCGCATGCCGTCGCCGACCTGAAAGACCGACGCCACCAGCGCCAATCCGGCCCCGAAGACGAGGATGGCGGGGTCGGGCGTGAAGATGCGGAAGATCCCGCCGCGGAACAGGTAGAAGAGCACCGCCAGGACCAGGCAGTAGAGCAGCCCCAGCTTGTAGACCTGGCGGCCGTAGCGCGCCGCCACGTCGGGGCGGCCGGCGCCGACCCAGTTGCCGACCAGCACGGCGCCGGCCGAGGTCAGGCCCCACATGGGCATGAACGAGAAGGAGAGCAGCTGCACGGTGATCTGGCTGGCCGCGAGCTGGATGGCGCCGGCGCGGCCGACCAGCACGGTGAACAGGCTGAACGAGCACATGTCGATGAATCCCTCGAGCGTCGACGGCAGCCCCACGCGGACCATGTTGCGCAGCGCCGCGAGGTCCGGCCGGCGCGGCACGTGGATGCGGTAGCGGCGGCGCTGGTTGCGGTCGGCCAGGATCACCGCGGCCATCAGCACCGTGTTGACCACCACGCTGATGCTCGTGGCGATCGACGCGCCGGCGATGCCCATCTCCGGTACCGCCAGCAGGCGCCGGCCGCCGACGGAGATGCCCTCCCAGCCGAAGATCAGCCAGAGGTCGAGCACGGCGTTGAGGGCGTTGGCGAAGATCGCGATCCACATGGGCGTGCGCACGTCGCGGCGGCCCTGGAAGTAGCCCAGCAGCGCGAAGCCGATCTGGGTGAAGACCGCGCTGACGGTCCGCCAGCGGACGTAGGTGTAGGTCGCGTCGACGACGTCGGCCGGGTTGCCCGTCAGGCGCAGCAGGGGCAGGCTGAAGTGGCCGAGCAGCATCAGCAGCAGCCCGGTGACGATCGACAGGTGGATGGCCTGCCAGGTGTAGTGGCTGACGGCCTCGTCGTCGCCCTTGCCGTGGGCCTGCGCCACGAAGGTGCCGTTGATGCGGCTGAGGTTGTTGAACAGGCTGTAGGCGGCCCAGGTCAGCACGCCGCCCAGCCCCGCGGCCCCCAGGGCCAGGCTGGAGTAGCGGCCCAGGAAGATCGTGTCGACGGTCCACATCATGGTGTGCGAGATCATCGACAGCACGATGGGCGAGGCCAGCACGACGATCTCCCGCGCGTGGTGGATGCGCCAGGGACCGCCGGTGGGCGCGTCGCCGCCGTGGGGGAGGAGCGGATGGTCGTTCATGGTCCGCCGGACCATAGCCCCCTGCGCACGGGGAGACAAGACCCGTCGCGCGGTTGACCGTCCGGACCCGTTCCGCTACGTTGCGCGCAGCTTCCCGACGACGCGCGCCACCGCAACCCGAGGAGCCCGCCATGCCGCGACCGGTGCTCCCCGCCGCCGGACCCCTGCGGGGGACGGCGACCGTCCCCGGCGACAAGTCCCTGTCCCACCGCGCCGCGCTGTTCGCGCCGCTGGGCGACGGGCCGGCGCGGGTGCGCGGCTTCCTGCGCGCCGAGGACACGCTGCGCTCGCTGGCGGCGGTGCGCGCGCTCGGCGCGGACGTGCGCGACGACGGCCGCGAACTGTGGATCGCGCCCGGGACCTTCCCCACGCCAGGTCCGGCCCCGGACGGCGCGCCGCTGCTGGAGATCGACTGCGGCAACAGCGGCACCACGGCCCGCCTGCTGCTCGGCCTGCTGGCCGGCCGGCGCGTGCGCGCGCGCCTGGACGGGGACGCGTCGTTGCGGTCGCGGCCGATGGGGAGGGTCGTGGAACCCCTGCGCGCCCTGGGCGCGGACATCGCCTACCTGGGCGCGGACGGCCGGCTGCCCTTGATCGTGACGGGTGCGGCGTTGCGCGGCGGCGAACACGCGATGGGGGCGCCCTCGGCCCAGGTCGCCTCGGCCCTGCTGCTGGCCGGGCTGTCGTCGTCGTCGCCGGTGACGGTCCGCGGCTGCCGCGGCGCGCGCGACCACACGCCGCGCCTGCTCGCGGCCATGGGCGCCGACTTGGGCGCCGACTTGGGCGCCGACTTGGGCGCCGACTTGGGCGGCTGGGAGCCCGGCGACGACGCGGTGACGCTGCGTCCCGGCCCGCCGCTGCGCGCGGTCGCGCACGACATCCCGGCCGACCCCTCGTCGGCCGCCTTCCTGCTGGGCGCCGCCGCCTTGGTGCCGGGCAGCCGGGTGACCGTGCCCGGCGTGCTGCTGAACCCGACGCGCTACGGCTTCCTGGCGGTGCTGCGGGAGATGGGGGCGGACCTCGCGATCGAGACCGCTGCCGATGCCGAAGACGGCGCCGAAATGACCGGCGCTGAGCCGACCGGCTCCGTGACCGTGGGCGCGGGTCCCCTGCGGGCCGTGCGGATCGACGGCGCCGGGCGCGTCGCCACGCTGGTCGACGAGCTGCCGCTGCTAGCCGTGCTGGCGGCGCGGGCCCGCGGCACCACCTCGCTGCGCGACGCCGCCGAACTGCGCGTCAAGGAATCCGACCGCCTCGCGGCCGTGGCGGCGGGTCTGCGCGGCCTGGGCGTCGCGGTGGTGGAGCATCCCGACGGGCTGGACATCACCGGCGAACCGGAGGGGTTCCCGGCGCGGGAACCTGTGCCGGTCGCCACCCACGGCGACCACCGCATCGCCATGGCCTTCGCCGTGGCCGGCCTCGCGTCCCGCGCGGGGGTGGTCCTGGACGACGACGCCTGCGTGGCGGTGTCGTTCCCCGGCTTCTTCGCGGCCTGCGCGGCGCTGGGGCGCGCGGGGGCGTCGGGTTGACCGCCGGGAGCGGTTCAAGTACGTTGCAGCCTCACGTCGGACGTCGTCGACCCGCCGCGGGATGGGGAGAGAAGGCATGCGCTGCCTGCACGCAGGCGAAAGCCACGGACCGGCCCTGGTCTCGGTGATCGAGGGCTTCCCCGCCGGCGTGCCCCTGGGCGAGGGGGACCTCGACGCGGAGCTGGGCCGTCGCCTCGAAGGGTACGGCCGCGGGATCCGCGCGCAGACGATCGAGACCGACGCCTGCCGCATCCTGGCCGGCCTGTGGAAGGGCCGCACGCTGGGTTCGCCCCTGGCGGTGCTGATCGAGAACCGGGACTTCGCGCGGCGCGACGGCGCGCCGCACCCCGACTGGCCGGCCCCGCGGCCGGGGCACGCCGACCTGCCGGGCCGGCTGCGCTACGGCTACGACGGCTTCGCGCCGGTGGCCGAGCGGGCCAGCGCCCGCTCGACGGCGGGCGTGGTGGCGGTCGGGGCCTGCGCCAAGATTCTGCTCAAGCAACTCGGGATCGAGGTCTGGAGCCACACCGCGCGGGTCGGCGACGTGGCGGCCGCGGACATCGCGCCGACGCTGGCCCGCCTGCGCCGCGTGCGCACTGGCACCCCGCTGCGCTGCCTCGACCGACGCGCCGAGGCGCTGATGGTCGCGGCCGTGGACGCGGCCGCGGCCGCGGGCACCACGCTCGGCGGCGTCGCCGAGGTCGTCGCGTTCGGCGTGCCGGCCGGCCTGGGC
>JAURXS010000006.1 GCA_030654305.1 bacterium
GATCGGGTCGATGATCGTGTCGACCAGGCGCGGCAGCGCGCTGACCCAGCCGACCATCCGCGGGTCCATGTGCAGCCCGAGGTTCAGGATGATCATCATGCCGCCGATGGCCGCCGACAGGAGGTTGTTCACGAAGGCGCCAGCGCCGTAGGCCAGCTTGTGCGAGAACTTGATCCGATCCTCGGGCGCGGTCCGGCTGTGCGTTGCGGCGCTCATGGCTTCATCTCTTGGAACGCTCCCGGGTGGCGGTGGGTGGTCTCGAACATCCACATCTTTGTACGCACGCCGAACAAAGTACCCCGACTTCCTTCAGCCGGTCAAGCGGATTCTGGGGGCTGCCCGGGGCCTCGCATCGACAGAGGCTGTCAATATCGCGTTCAGCAGGCCTACCAAACGGAACGGGGCCGGCCAGCCTCGGCTGACGGCCCCGAAATCCGGGAAATCCAAGGGTCACCGGTAGAGCGACTTGATCTCGCTCCAGGATTTCGACTCCGCCGGCGTGCTCAGCGCCGTCGCCCCCACCGCATCGAGGTAGGCGAAGTGCAGGTAGGCGTTCTGCAGGCAGCGGAACCGCAGCGTGGCGCTCGCGTCGTCGGCCGTGAACGTGAACGACTTGCTTTCCCACGCGATCGTAACCGAATGGTTCACGGCCGTGAAGGTCTGGCTCGCGCCGTCGGCGCCGACCACGATCTCCGCCGTGCCGTCGCGGCCCGACGTCTGGTGGGTCCCGAGGGAGAACTCGATGATGTAGACCTCGCCGGGCGTGGTGGGGAACGTCTGCTCGATGCCGCCGTCGGACGAGGTGTAGTTGGCCAGGTCGATGTTGTAGAGCCCATCGAGGGCGTAGCCGGTGAACCACTCGACGCCCGAGGCGAAGGTCGTCCAGCCGGGGATCGCGGTCGAGCCGCCGGGCAGGGTGGTCCAACTCCCGAACGGACTGGCGGGTTCGAAGGAGCCGTTGACGATCTGGGCCC
Organism: bacterium; assembly: GCA_030654305.1. Classification (NCBI taxonomy): domain Bacteria; species bacterium. Next base: position 975 of record JAURXS010000006.1, read on the forward strand.
GGCCGGGCGCAGCGCCGGCGACCGCCATCACGATCACGAGGCAAGCCAACAAGCAACGACGCATGGGGATCTCCCTCTCAATGGTGTTGGGGGTGGCGGAGCTTCGCCACCAAGTCCCAGGATGTCGCACCAGCATACACGACGACTTCCTGATTGTATATCAAATTAGTATGGTATTAACTGATTGATGCGATAACAGGTTTGCGGTTGGAACATTTCGCGGGAACCTGCGTCGAATCCCGATCGACCACCCGTTCCGGCAAGGAGACGCCGCCATGACGCTGCGACAGACGACCCTCGTGCTGTTGGCGATGTGCGCCGTCGCTGCGCCCTGCCGGGCCGAGGAAGTCGCCGCAGGGATCCATCTGCTGCCGGGCCGCTTCGTCCGGGGCAGCCAGCCCGACGGCAACACCGTGATCCTGGAGGCTCCCGCGGGGCTGATCGTGGTGGACACCGGCCGGCATCCCGCTCACGCGCAGGCCATCCTCGACTTCGCGGCGCGCTTGCAAGCGCCCGTCGCCGCGATCGTGAACACCCACTGGCACCTCGACCACCTCGGCGGGAACCCGCGCGTGCGGCGCGCCCATCCGGGCGTGCGCGTCTGGGCCAGCGACGCCCTCGCCGGCGCGAGGACGGGCTTCCTGGCGGACTACCGCGCCCACCTGGAGGGCGCGCTCGCGCGGGCGGACCTCGACACGCTCGCCGCGGCGACCATGCGCGCCGAGCTGGCCATCCTGGACGAGGGCGACGCCCTGGCGCCCGACGAGATCGTGGCCGCGCCGGGCGCGCGCACGATCGCCGGACGCGATCTCGTGCTGGGTCTGGAAACGCGGGCCGTCACCGCCGGCGACGTCTGGCTCTTCGATCCCGCCACGCGCGTGCTGGTCGCGGGCGACCTGGTGACCCTGCCCGTCCCGCTGCCGGACACGGCCTATCCCCGCCGCTGGCAAGCCGCGCTGGCGCGCCTGGACGAAGTCGATTTCACGCTGCTGGTCCCGGGCCACGGCCCGGTCATGACCCGCGAAGACTTCGCGCGCTACCGCACCGCCTTCGGCAACCTCCTCGACCGCGCCGCGGCCGACTCGTCATCCACCGCCTGCGCCCGAGAAGATGAAAACCCATCGTGACAGGGGACGCGTTCCGGGCACCTCGTGTGCCCGGAACGCTTGACCTTCAGGCTCCTTCGCCATCCTGGCTACGGAGCCTTACGGACACCCCTGTCACGATGGGTTTTCATCCAATCTAGAATTCGACGAATCCGCCTACGCCTACGCCGATCTTCTCGTAACCGTCCAACCCTTCGCCGAGATCCAGCCAGCCCGCCTGCAGCTTGTAGCCCAGGCGCGGCCGCACCCAACGCTGCAGACTCGCCGTGATTTCGTAGAAGTCGTGGTCGACGTCCTGGATCGGCGTCACCCAGGTGGCGGCGTAGCGCTCCTGGCCGACCGTGAGGTTGGCGAAGAGCCAGCTGCGGCCCTCCTCCCCCCAGCCGCCGGACACCCGGTGCTTCCAGCCGACGTGGTCGCCCGGATCGCTGGCGGTGCGGGTCGCGAGGTACTCGAGGATCAGGCGGCCCCGCCACAGACGGGGGCCGAAGGCGAGCGACCAGTCCTCGTGGCCGTCGTGGTCCTGCAGCCAGCCGGCGCCGGCGACCAGGGTGACCGGGCCGGTATTCAAGAAGAAGGAGTGGTCCCAGCGGTTCTTCTGCAGGTAGTGCGAACGGCCGCCGGCGGTGAACGAGGTGGACGAATACAGGCGGCTGGTCCAGTCGGCGTAGGTGCCGACGGAGAAGCCCGCGTCGACGTCCTCGCGCTCCAGCACCGACACCTGCACGAACGGCGTCAGGCGCGGCAGGGTCTTCACGTAGAGCGTGGCCGTGCCGGTCGCCCAGTTCCCGTAGAGGTCCTGCGGGTCGAGGCGGTCCAGCAGCAGGTCGACGTCCAGGCGGTAGCCCGGGGCCCCGCGCAGGCGGGCCCACTCCTCGGCGCCCCCGGCGGCGTGCGCGCCCGCGGCCCCGGTCAGCGACAGCGCCGCCAGGCCGGCGGCGAGCAGGATGGATCGCATGGTCGTGTGGCTCACGGCGTCACTCGCTCCCTGGTCAGGTCGATGATCGCGCGCTGGACCGCCGAGACCGGCCGCCCCGCGCGCGGGTCGTGGCGCTGTTCGAACTCCCGCCACAGGTGCTGCGCCAGATCCGAGCGGGCGTCCACCACACCGTACAGGATCGGGAACAGCTGGGCCAGCGCATCCGGGTAGAACACGTCCCAGTCGGACCGGTGCGGCACGCCGCCGGCGTCCGCCCAGTGGAAGCGCCGGCCCGGCTCGTCGGACAGGCGGTTCAGCACGGCCTCGCGGATGTCCTCGGCCGCGACGCGGTAACGGGGTCCGGTGTCCCAGCCCAAGCGCCGGCTCAGGGCGTCGTAGGCCAGCAACCCCGCGTAGGCCTCGCAGTTATCCATCAGGTAGCGCGCGTTCGCGTCCGGCAGCGCGCGCACCAGCCCGTCGGGATCCTGCAGGCGCAGCAGCAGCCAGGCCACGTCCTGGATGCGCGCGCGGTTCGCCTCCAGCAGCGCGCGGTCGCCGCCGGACTGCTCCCACTCGTCCAGCAGCAGCAGGAACGTGCCGGCGTAGCCGTCGACCGAGTCGTAGCGCCCGGTGCGCTCGAGGCGGCCGCCCGGCCGCACGTCCATGTCGTCGATGGTGCCGGTCAGGCCGTGGCGGTCCGGGTAGTTCAGGTGGTCCAGGTACCAGGCCACGTAGTCGCGCACCTCGCCCGCCCCGAGCCCGTGGCGCACCAGCGACAGGGCGTAGAGGTTCGCGAAGTACGGGCTCACGTGGTCGCGCCCGCCGTCGAGCGGCTCGAACCAGTTCACGACCGCCAGCGCCGGGTTGCGGTGCCCGGCGCAGCCGCCGGACAGTGTCAGGAGCGCCGCGCTAGCGAGCATGCAGCACCACGTCCATCTCGCGCGCATCATCCTCGATCACCACCACGTGGCGCCCGTCGCCGGTGGTGGCGCGCAGGTAGGGCGCCGCCGGGGCCAGCCAGCGGCCGGCCGGCACGCTGAAGGCCAGGTCGCGCAGGCCGCGCGGGTTGCGCAGGTGCAGCCGCAGCTCCCCGTCGACGACCCGCCAGGTCGCCTCGGTCTCGAGCATCCGCAGCTGGAAGTCGGCGAACTCGCGCATCGGGCGCACCTGCAGCCGGCCGTCGCGGCAACGCGCCGCCAGCTCGTCCAGCCAGGCGGCGTAGGCGGGCAGGTAGTCCTGGTCGCCGTGGTACAGGTAGAGGTTGTAGGGGTGCGAGTACATCAGGCGCACCGTGCGGTTGCGCTCGCAGTAGTCCAGCATCCCGTCCAACCAGGCCGCCACCTCGCCGCTGTCCAGGCGGTGCTTGGTGTCCATCTCCCCGAAGCTCGCCACGTCGCGCAGGGGCATGACCGGGAAGGCGATCAGCAGGTCCGACAGGCGCCGCCCGTCGCTGAAGCTGCGGTTGGGCGCGCTGCCGACGTCGCTGGTGGTGTAGTAGCAGGTGAAGCCCAGCTCCTCGAGCAGCGGCGTCATCAGGTGCGGCGGGTGCACGCCGTCGGGCGCGGAGTACTCCACGACGGGTCGGCCGACGACCTCGCGCAGGCAGTCGCGATTGCGGCGCACGGCGTCGCCCGCTTCGGTCGCGCCCCAGCGTCCGGCCAGCACCTCGGCGGAGAACAGGTTGTGGGTCCAGCCGCCGTGCGAGCCGATCTCGCCCAGGCCGGCCAGCGCCTCGAGCTGGCGGCGCCCCTTCCCGCAGGCGTCGAAGCCGTCGCCGTCGCCCGGCGCGTTCAGGTCGGGGCCGGCGCAGACGTGGATCGAGGCGGGCAGGTCGCGGCGGAAGAGGCCGCGGGCGACCATGTCGTCCAGGTAGGGCCAGTCGCCGTTGCCGTCGACGTGCCAGTTCAGGACCAGGCCGCCGACGCCGCGCGGCGAGCTCATCAGGCAGGGCAGGCCCACCTCGTCCAGCAGCCACCAGCGCGCGAGCGCGCGCAGCGGCAGGTCGTCGGCATGAGACTTGAGGTGGCCCAGCGGCAGGTTCACGTGCAGGCAGCGGCCGGCGCCGTACGGACGCGCGACGATCGCCGGGTGCTCGCGGCCGTCCGCGGCGTCGGCCCAGGCCAGCACACGCGCGTCGTCCGCCTCGAGCCGCGTGCGCGCGACGGGGTAACGCAGGCGCCCATAGGCGTAGCCGGTGAGGGTCAGATCGGGGTCCAGCTTGCCGGGAGGGATCTGGCAGGTGCGGGCGGCGTCCTGATCGACGAAGCGGACCGTGCCGGTGGTGTAGCTGTCCTGGCCCCCGTCGGTGTAGTCGACGTGCTGGACGCCCGTGAACTTCGCCAGGTAGCTGCGCGGCAGGTAGGCGCCCTTGAGGCTCTTGATGCCGGCGTCGTAGACGACCATCAGGGAGCCGCCGGCGCGCAGGTAGGCGTCCAACCAGGGTTCGAGCGAGGAGTTCAGGCGGCGGCAGACCCCGTCGGGCAGGATCAGCGCGGGGCAGGCGGCCACGGTCGCCGCCGGGTCGAGGTCCAGCAGGGTGTAGAGGTCGAGGGCCTCGGCCGCGACGCCCTCCTCCTCCAGCACGCTGCGCCAGGCCGCGATGACGTCACCGCTCTCGTCCATGAGCGAGGGGTTGTATCCCACCAGCACGCGCAGGTCGCCGCGCTCGGCCTCGCGACCGACGTGGCGCTGGACTCCCACGCCGTAGACCGCCACGGCGACGCAGGCGACCAGGGCCAGGATCAGTCCGAGCCGCGGCATGTCACGCATCCTCGACCGTCGGTCAGCACGTACCCGTGGACGGCCACGTCGCCGGCCAGCGTCACGCTGCGCTTGCCGACGACCGATTTGACCAGGCCCGGCGCGCCCACGCGCGCCCCGCGGCCCAGTTCCACGGAGTTCTGCGAGAAGACGCAACCGCGCACGGCCGCCCCCTCGCCCACGAACACCGAACCTTCGACGAAGGCGTCGCCGAGCAGCAGCGCCCCGGGCGCCAGGGTCAGGTCGCCGTACACCTTGACCGTGCGGTCGACGACCGCGTCGGTCTCGATCCGCAGGTCGCCCCTGACCACCAGCGGGCGGTCGAAGGTCTCGCCCGGCCCGACGACCAGGTCGCCCCGGTGCAGGCTCGCCAGGTCCTCGAGATCGCGGATCTCCAGCACGTCGGGCAACGCGAACGGCGCGGGGGCCGGCGGCAGCTCGCGCGGCCCGAGGTAGCCCGTCGTGCGCACTGGGGAGCCCCACAGCCGCTCGAACGTCACGCCGTCGGCCAGTTCCAGGAAGCCCGCGGCCGCCGCGCTGGCGCCGAGGTGCGACTGCGGGCCGACGTGGACGTCGCCCTCGACGTCGAGCCAGCGGGCGATGCTCACGCCGCGGCCCAGCGCGGCGCGCCCGTCGCAGGCCAGCGAGCGCAGGACGGCGCCCTCGCCGATGCGGGCGCCGGCGCGGGCATAGAGGTCGCGGTCGCAGGTCGCGCGTTCGCCGACGACCATCGGGCCCCGGGCCAGCTGGATCGCCGTCAGGTTGGCCCCGGCCGAGACGTCGAGCCTGTCGTGGACCTCGACCGCCTCGACCTTCGAGAGGGTCACCGTGCGGCGGCCGGGCGGGCCCTGGTCGCCGCGCAGGGCGGCGGCCAGCAGCGCGCGGGCCGAGTGGCCCAGGTAGCGCGGGTCCTTGACGTAGTTCATGTCCACCGGCAGCGGATAGCGGTCGCGCGGGCGCCAGACCTCGATCAACCCCGGCACGAAGGGCACCAGGATCAGCAGGCCGAAGGCGCCCAGCAGCAGCACGGCCTCGAAGGACAGCGCGTGCGTGGCGGCCCCCGCCGTGACGGCGGTCGCGGGCAGCAGGGCCAGGCCGGCCAGTCGTCGCGTCATGCGGCCGCCTCCTTGCGGAAGCGCTTGGTCTTGTCCCACTCGGCGCGCTTGCGGCGCCAGAAGCGGTCGCCGAGGGCCTGCAGGAACCCGTGCGTGATCGTCCAGATGTTCGCCAGGAAGTAGAACATCAGGAAGGGCAGCAGGCGGATGCGGTGGGTGACGCCGTCGAGCAGCGACGCGGTGCCGATCTGGTAGAAGGGCGCGAAGTTGCCGAAGGAGTTGTAGGTCGCCACGAACAGGAAGACCAGCACGCTGTCGACGATCTGCATCTCGCCCATGAAGAACAGCGCCACGGAATCCAGGATGCCCGTCAGCAGGAAGACCGGCACCAGGTAGATCGTCAGCAGCAGCAGGCCGTCCAGCTTCTCGGCGCGCGTCAGGTAGGGCGAGCGCAGCAGCCCGCCGAAGTGCTTGAACATGACGTAGTTGTGCCCGCGCGACCAGCGCCGGATCTGGCGCGAGCGCACCTCCCAGGTCTCGGGCACCTCCTCGAAGCACTCCACGCGGTTGGCGTAGACCACCTTCCAGCCGTTGATGAACAGGCGGTAGGTCAGGTCGGTGTCCTCGGCCAGCACGCGCTGGTCGAAGCCGCCGAACGAGAGCGCCAGGTCGCGCCGGAAGCCGCCGACGGTGCCGCCGTACTGCGGCATCAGGTGCAGGTTGTGGCGGGCCTGCTGGTCCACCTGGTAGCCGCCGCTGCGCTCGAGGTCGAGCAGGCGGGTCAGCAGGTTGGCGCGCGTGTTGACCGGCACCACGCGTCCCATGACCGCGCCGACCTCCGGGTCCTTGAACGAGATCGCCAGGTCGCGCAGCGAACCGCGGGCGGGCAGGTAGTCGGCGTCGAAGACGATGATCACGTCGGCCGCGGCCACCAGCAGCGCGTCGTTCAGGGCGGCGGGCTTGCCGCGCTGGCCCTCGTGGCGGTGCAACGGCCTGATGACGTCGTGCTTGGCGGCCATCTCGTCCAGGATCGCCGCGGTGCCGTCGCCGGAGTGGTCGTTGATGGGGATGATCTCGAGCAGCCCGCGCGGGTACTCGCAGCGCAGGATCGCCTCGAGGGACTGCCGGGCCACCTTCTCCTCGTCGTGCATCGGCACCAGCACGGAGATGCGCGGCAGATCCGAGTCGATCAGGTCCTGGTAGTACAGGCGCTGGTCGCCGACGAGCCGGTTGACCGTGAACCGGTAGTGCCGCGTGGCGTAGATCGCCATGATCACCACCACCAGCAGCACGTACAGCTTGAGGATCAGAACGACCATCGCCACGTCTCCGGCCGGTCGCGCAGCCGCAGGGCCACGACGTTCATGTACACCGAGTAGATCGCCACCAGGTAGACGAAGTCGATCAGCGGGCCCAGGGCGAAGAACATGGCCGCCATGTGCAGCACCGTCAGCTTCTGCAGCAGGTACAGGAAGCTGGCGTAGCGCACCGCGCCGAACAGCACCGCGTAGGCGACCGTCGCCAGGATCACCGCGAAGCGCTCCCAGACCGGCGTCTGCAGCGGCGAGAGCGCCACGCCCATCACCACGGGCATCAGCAGCCACATGCCGAACTGGGTGCCCATGTAGAGCAGCGAGAAGTCGAGCACGTCGTAGGGGAACAGGTGCGGCACCAGCACGAAGAACGCGCCGGAGATCAGGTTCAGCAGGGACAGGAACACCGCGTAGACGCGCAGCACCTTGGGCACGAAGCGCAGGCGCGGCAGCACCGCCACGATCAGCACCGACGCGATGAAGGTGACCAGGGCCAGCCGGCGCGAGGGGAAGGCGCCCGCCGCGTCCAGCACGGGCATGCGCGAGACCCACACCGGCAGGAACTCCCAGTGCGTGAGCTCGGTCCGCACGCCCACCCAGTCCGCCATCCGCGCCACTTGCCGGACGAACGCGTCCAGCAGGGGGGCGTGGTACCAGGCGATCGCCGCGTCGAGCAGGGCCACCAGCAGCAGCAGCGCGACCAGAGGCAGCCGGCGCACCGGCCCCAGCCGCTTGTAGGCGCGATGGTAGTGGATGCGATCCTTCAAGGGCGCGCTTTCCCGGCCGCGGCGGTCAGACGGCGTGAACCCTCACGCTGCGCCGGCGCGGACCGTCGAACTCGCAGAACCAGACCGCCTGCCAGACGCCCAGGGCCAGCCGGCCGCCGGCGACCGGCACCAGCTGGCCGCAGCCCACCAGGCTGCTCTTGACGTGGGCCGCCGCGTTGCCTTCGGCGTGGCGCCAGCCGGCGTCCCAGGGCACGGCGCGGTCCAGGGCCTCGATCATATCACGGACCACATCGGGATCGGCGCCCTCGTTGACGGTGACGCCGGCCGTGGTGTGGGGGGCCCAGACCAGGACCGCCCCGTCCTGCAGGCCTATTTCGTCCACGGCGCGTTGAACCTGAGAAGTGATATCGACGAAGGCGTTGCGGGCGTCCGTACCGACCTGGAATTCGACCATGCCCACCTCCGCCGGCGCGGCTCCGTCCGGACGGACCGTGAATATCCTAATGGAACAGGGTAATTCCCCGACGATGCGACGGCCACCCCTGCCGCGAACGGCCAGGCCTAGAGATCGAAGTACATCGAGAACTCGTAGGGGTGCGGCCGGCGATTGATGGCCTGGATCTCCGCGCGCTGGATCGACAGCCAGCGCGTGATCAGGGCTTCGGGGAACACGTCGCCCCGCGTCAGGAACTCGTGGTCGACCTCCAGGGCGTCCAGGGCGTCGTCCAGGGAGCGCGGCA
>JAURXS010000007.1 GCA_030654305.1 bacterium
GGGGGAAATCGGCGTGAAGACGTTGGAGGGCAGCTCGTAGGCGCCCAGTCCGAAGACCGTCGCCGTCCCGCCCGACCAGACCAGGGTGTGCGAGGTGCCGGCCGTCCAGGTCTCGCCGCCGGCCGGGACGAGCCAGGCCGAACTGTGGGCGGCGACCGGGATCAGGCAACAGAAGAGGGCGGCCAGCAAGCCGCAGGAGCGAATCGCAGGTGATGGCCCGCGGCGGGTCGGGGTCGGAAAGGCCATGTCGATCTCCCTGGGAACGAGTCCACCCATGAAACAGGATGGAATTAATCCTATCATATCCCGCCGTCGCTGAGGGTAAAATTCGGATGTGCAGGCGAAGGAACGTCCGACCGTGGCCTCAAAGCCGCTGCAGGAACCCTTCGCGCAGGTGGAAGTCGGGTTTGTCGCCTGGATGGGCCAACGCCCAGTGCTCGAGGCGGCCGTCGGCGTGCCGGATCACTGCCGCGAGACCGACGTCCAACCCGAGGTTCCCGGACGCCAAGCTCGCGAGCGGAAGGTAGAACGTCGTGACGAGAGTCTCGCCCGACGCTGCCGCCGTGCGCGCAAGATCCGACAGCGTGGTGTCCGGCCGCATGCCGGTTCGGTAGCCGTCGAACAGGTACACGTTCCAATCCCGCGCCGGCGAAACGTTGACCTCGATGTAGCGGGGCGCGCCGGAAATGGCGACGAAGGCCTCGAAGCAGGTGCCGTTCCAAAGGTTGTCGCGCCGCAGCCCGCCACCCGGCGAAATGGCCGGCACGATCGCCGGCAACACGCCCTCCAGGCGGAATTCCACCCGTAGGATGTCGCCGACACGGAACGCCGCGGCCTCGAGACGCAACCCACCGGGGGGATCCGCAGCGGCGAACGGGTGCAACGGGAACACCTGTGCGGTCATCGGTAGCGCTCCATGCGCGGATCATCCCACCTCGGCAGCCGGATCGTCAACTATCTATTACACATAATGTTACATGGATTGATCCGCCCTGTCCGAAATCGGACCTTGTGCCGGATAAAAAATGAATGTATATTCATATTTCGAATATTGATTCGATTCGGCGCATCCCTTTCCTGGGAGTACCACGATGACCGAAGCCCGCAGGTCTCGCCGCCGCCAAGAGGACCTCGACGAGATCCTCGACGCCGCGCTCGAACTGTTCGTCGCCCAGGGCTTCCACGGCACGAGCATGCAACAGATCGCCGAGAAGGTGGACTTCTCCGTCGGCAAACTCTACACGCTGTTCCCCTCCAAGGAAGACCTCTTCCGCAGCATCCAGGCGCGGGGGCTCCAGGAGATGGTGACCATCTTCGAGAACGTGATCGACGGCGACACGCCGCCGCTGGTCGCTCTGCTGAACGTCCTGCAGACGGGCTTCGACTTCGCGATGAGCAAGCGGGGCATCATCCGGGTCGAGGTCGCCGAGCGCCTCGGCCGGACCATGAACACGGACCGGCCGGTCCGCAACCTGTTCATGGGCCGCATCAGGGATCTCCTGGACCGGGCGGTCGCGGCGGGCGACCTGCGCCCCCTCGACACGCACCTGCTCGCAACCATGCTGATGGGCGCGGGCGAGGCCATCGTGGAGGAACTCGCGAGTCGCGAGGACGCCGACCCCTACGCCGACATCCCCGACCGCATCATGGAACTGATGGTCCTGCCCCACCTGAACCGCGGCGAGGTGTCCCGATGAAACGCATCCTGCCGCTCGTCGCGCTGCTGGGCTGGGCCGCCCTGGCGCACGGGCAGACCCCGGTCGGCCTCGAGGAGGCGGTGAAGCTGGCACTGGCCAGCGACCAGACCGTGCAGCAGGCGCGCGAGACCGTGACCGCCGCCGAGGCGCAGGTCGCCGCCGCCCGCTCCGGGCGCCTGCCGACCCTCGACCTCGCCGGCCAATACGCGGCGAACCTGAAGAAGCCGGTCATGTTCCTGCCGCCGGCCTTCGCGGCCGGCTTCGGCGGCGCCAACAAGATCGAGACGGGCGGCGACTACGAGCTGGCCGGCGCCCTCACCGCCCGGGTGAACGTCTGGACCGCGGGCCGGCTCTCGTCGTCCGTGGGCGCGGCGCGCGGCTACCTCGACGCGGCCCGCTACCGGGAGACCGCGGTGCGCGACTACGTGCGCTACGCGGCGACGGCCGCCTACTTCGACGTCCTGCTCGCGCGGGCCGAGCTGGCCAACGCCGACCTGGCGCTCGCCGAGACCGAGGAGGCGGCGCGGCTGGCGCGGGTCGGCCTCGAGCAGGGCAGCATCAGCCGTTTCGACGGGCTGCGCGCCGAGGTCGAGCTGGCGAACCACCGACCCCGCGTCGTGCTGGCGCGCAACCGGGCCGACCTCGCCCTGCTCGCGCTCGCCCGCGTCTGCGGCGCCGCAGTGGCGCCGGCCGACACGCTGTCCCAGGCGTCGCCGTCCGCGCCGGTCGAGATCCTCCTGGAGCGGATGCGCGCGTCGAGCCCGGAGCTGAAGGCGCTGGCCGCGATGGTGGTCGCGCGCGAGCGGCAGGTCGGCCTGGAAGAGGCCGGGCGCGGGCCGGTCGTCCAGCTCTCGGGCAACTACGCCGTGCAGGGCCAGTGGGACGACGACCTGATGCCCGGGTCCGGCGAGACCGCCGGCAGCAGCCAGGTCGCCCTCGCCGTGCAGGTGCCGATCTTCGACGGGCTGCGCGCGAAGGCCGGCATCGACGGCGCGCGCGCGGAGCTGCGGATCGCCCGGCTCGAGCAGTCGCGGGTCCTGCAGGACCGCGAGCTCGCGGTGCAGCAGGCGGCCCTCTCGCTGCAGAACGCGCTCGCGGCCCTGGAGGGGGCGCGGGAGACCGTACGCCTCGCGCAGGAGACCTACCGCCTGGCGACGGTGCGGCTGGAGAACGGCATCGGCACGCCGCTGGAACGCTTGGATGCGGAACTGGCCCTTTCGACGGCGCGGGCGCACCTCGCCTCCGCCCTCCACTCATCGAACCTCGCCCGGGCCGCCCTGGATCTCGCGGTCGGCGACGGAGGTACGGCATCATGAAGAAGCGCATCATCCTGATCGTCGCCCTGGTGGTGGTCGCGGTGGCGTTCGCCGTCCGCTTCCAGGCCCTGGGCCGGACGCAGGCGCCGGCCAGCCTCGAGTCGGCGCAGGCCGCCGCCGGCAAGCCGGTGGAGGTCGAGAGCGCCGAGCGCGGGGACCTGGAGAGCTGGGTCTCGCTCGCGGGCACGGTCGAGGGGGTCGTGCAGTACGCGGTGACCTCGACCAACGCGTTGCGCATCGTCGCCATCCCGGTACGCGAGGGGGACCGTGTGCGGGCGGGCGACGTGATCGTGAGGCTGGCGCGCGAAGCGCCGACGCCGATGGTCCACAGCTACGCGCGGGCGCAGGCCACCTACGACAACACGCTCAAGGACGTGCAACGGCTGCGCTCGCTGCACGCCCAGGGCGCGATCAGCGACCAGTCGCTGGATCAGGCAGAGACCAGGCTCAAGGTGGCCGCGGCCGACCTGCAGGATGTCGAGGGCAGCACCTCGCTGATCGCGGCGCAGGGCGGCGTCGTGACGGGCATCGTGATCAACCCGGGCGACACCGCCGAATCGGGCAAGCCGCTGGTCTGGATCGCGCGCACCGACGACGTGAAGGTGTGCTTCACCGCGGGCAGCCGGCAGGCGCAGGAGCTGGCGCCGGGCCAGACGGCCCTCTGGACGGATCCCGATGGCGCCGACCTCGCGGGCACCGTCGCCAGGCTCGACCTGCGCGCCGATCCCAAGACGCACCTGCTGGCCGGCGAGGCCCTCTTCCCCAATCCCGACGGGCGGCTCGTGCCGGGCCTGCTGGTGTCGATCCGCGTCCGCACCGGCGTGCGCGCGGGTGTGGTGCGGGTGCCGGCGGCGGCGCTGGTGGACGGGCCGGCCCTCTTCGTCGTGGGCGACGACGGCGTGGCCCACAAACGGCCCGTGACGACGGGCACGTCCGCGGACGGCGTCGTGGAGATCACCTCCGGCCTCGCGGCCGGCGAGCGCGTGGTGCGCTTCGGCCAGAGCCGCCTCGCCGACGGCGACCGGGTCAAGACGGTGGAGGACTGACATGAACCTCCTGCGCGTCTTCGTCCGCCGCCCCGTGCTGACGACCATGCTCGTGGTCACCATGCTCTACCTGGGATTCACCGGCTACCGCTCCCTCAACCTCGAGCTGATGCCGAGGATCGACTACCCGGTGATCGTCGTCACCACGGTCTACCCCGGCGCGGCGCCGGGCGAGATCGAGACGCAGATCACCAAGCGCATCGAGGACCGGGTCGGGACCCTAGCCAACATCGAGGAGCTGGAGTCCACGTCGCGGGAGAGCGTCTCGCAGGTGGTCATCCAGTTCGCCCTGGAGACGAGCCAGGACCAGGACGCCATCGACGTGAAGGACCGGGTTGACCAGATCCGCTCGGAGCTGCCCGAGGATGCCGAGGACCCGGTCATCGCCAAGTACGATCTCGGCGGCGCGCCGGTCATCAACTTCGCGGTGGCCGCCGACCGCCCGCTCGAAGAGGTCTACCGCACCGTCGATCAGGTCATCAAGGAACGGCTCAGCCGGGTCGACGGCGTGGCCGAGGTCGTGGTCACCGGCGCCCGCGAGCGCGAGGTGCGCGTGGACGTCGACCCCGAGCGGCTGCGCTTCTACAACCTGAGCCTGCAGGACGTCCAGGACGCCATCGCCCTGCAGAACGTGACCATCCCCGGCGGCAAGCTGTCCCTGGGCACCTACGACTACCAGGTGAGCGTGCCGGGCGAGGTCGGGCGCGCCGAGGAGATCCTCGGCTTCGTGCTCAACCCCGGCCTGCCGGATCCCGTGTACATCCGCGACGTGGCGCAGGTCAGCTTCGGCATCAAGGACCGCGAGAGCTTCTCGCGCGTCAACGGCAAGGAGGCCGTGATCCTCACGGTCACCAAGCGCAGCGGCGAGAACATCATCGACATCGTGGACGAGATCAAGACGGTGCTCGAGCGCGAGCGGCCGCGGCTGCCGGCGGGCACCGA
>JAURXS010000008.1 GCA_030654305.1 bacterium
CGCGGACGTCGGGCAGGTGGGGGAGGCCCTGGCCGCGGCCGCCGCCGAGCTGCGCGACCAGGATGTGGCGAAGAGCCGGGCGCTGGGCGCCGCCGGCGCCGCGCTGCTGCCGGACCCCGCGACCGTGCTGACCCACTGCAACGCCGGCGGGCTGGCGACCGGCGGCTACGGCACGGCCCTCGGGGTGGTGTACGCCGCCGCCGACGCCGGCAAGCGGGTGCGGGTCTTCGCCGACGAGACGCGCCCGCTGCTGCAGGGGGCCCGCCTCACGGCCTGGGAACTGCAGGCCCGCGGGATCCCGGTCACGCTGATCTGCGAGGGGGCGGCCGGCAGCCTGCTGCGCCGCGGGGGCGTCGACGCCGTGATCACCGGGGCCGACCGCATCGCCCGCAACGGCGACGTCGCCAACAAGATCGGGACCTACCCCCTGGCCGTGCTGGCCCGGACCCACGGGGTGCCGTTCTACGTGGCGGCGCCCACGTCGACCTTCGACCCGGGGTCGCCGGATGGGAGCGCGATCGTCGTCGAAGAGCGCGATCCGTCGGAAGTCCTGGAATGTCAGGGGGTTGCCGTGGCGCCGGCCGGCGTGGCGGCCTGGAACCCGGCGTTCGACGTGACGCCGGCCGACCTGGTGACCGCCATCGTCACCGAGCGGGGGGTCCACCGGCCCCCGTACGACGCCTCGCTGGCGGGGATCGGTCCCGGAGCGCCCGATTCCCTTCCTTGACAGCAACCTGCCGCTCTGCTAGATTTCTCCCCTTCTCCCCCTGGAGTATCTGCTCCGTCGGAGTTCTTGCGCAGCTTGCGTCTAAGACGCGGGTTGCGCGGTCCGCGCCCCGGATCGGGGCGCATTCACGGGACCGGACCCTGAAGAGGGCGACTCGACAACCGGTGGGCTGTCGGGCATCGGTCTGTTGCGCCGCGGGATCGCGGGACGCGCACGGCAACGGCGCGACCGGCGGCGGCGGACGAGTGGCGCGCCGACGGCGGCGCGCGTGGAGGCTGGACTTGAAGACCCAGGACCAGAAGACCTACAACATGAAGCTGGCCGAGATCGACAAGGAATGGCTCGTGGTCGACGCGGCGGACATCCCGCTCGGTCGCCTCGCCACCCAGATCGCCGGCCTGCTGCGGGGCAAGCACAAGCCCACGTTCACCGCCCATCTCGACATGGGCGACAACGTGATCGTGATCAACGCGGCGCAGGTCAAGCTGACGGGCCTGAAGGGCCAGAACAAGATCTACGACCACTACAGCCAGTTCATCGGCGGGCTGAAGCGGGTGCCCCTGCAGACCATGACGCAGAAGCACCCGGAGTTCGTCGTGACCAACGCCGTGCGCGGCATGCTGCCGAAGAACAAGCTGTCCCGGCACCAGCTGAAGCACCTGCGGGTCTACCCGGGGAGCGATCATCCCCACCAGGCCCAGCTGCCCCGCGTCCACGCGGTGAGCGTCTAGATCAAGGGACCGAACCCGCCCCGCGGGGCGGGCAAAGGAGATCAGCTTGGACGACAAGTACTACGCGACCGGCCGGCGCAAGACCTCGGTGGCCCGCGTCTGGGTGACCCCCGGCGGCACCGGCAAGATCACGGTCAACAACAAGGCGGCCGAGACCTATTTCGACGCCATGCGCATCCAGACCATCAACGAGCCGCTCAAGGCGCTCGTCGAGAACCAGACCTACGACGTGTGGGCCTCGGTCAACGGCGGCGGGCCCACGGGACAGGCGGGCGCCCTGCGCCACGGCCTCGCCCGCGCCCTGGTCGCGGCCAACGAGGAGAACCGCGTCGCGATGCGCAAGGCCGGCCTGCTGACGCGCGACTCCCGCATGGTGGAGCGCAAGAAGTACGGCCAGCCCGGCGCCCGCAAGCGCTTCCAGTTCTCGAAGCGGTAGACTTCTGGAAGTCTAGCCGTCTGCCGCGGGGCGCCTAGCGCCCCACATCACGCACCCGACGGGAGGACGGGACCGGTGGCGCCCCAGGGCGTTCGTCCCGTCCGTCGATCGTCGGGGAGGCATCAACCGGACAACGGAGGATCGTCATGGCCAACGTCGGACTCAAGGAGCTGCTCGAAGCGGGCGTCCACTTCGGTCACCAGACCCGCAAGTGGAACCCCAAGATGCGGCCCTACATCTTCATCGCCCGCAACGGCATCTACATCATCGACCTGCAGAAGACGCTGCGCGCGCTGAACAAGGCGCGCGACTTCCTGACCGGCGTCTCGGCCAAGGGCGGCACCGTGCTGTTCGTCGGCACGAAGAAGCAGGCCAAGGTCGCGGTGAAGGAGCTGGCCACCCGCTGCAACATGCCCTACGTCACCGAGCGCTGGCTCGGCGGCATGCTCACCAACTGGCAGACCATCAGCAAGAGCGTCGCGAAGCTCGACGAGATCGAGAGCCTGCGCGCCACCGGCAAGATCGAGCAGTTCTCGAAGAAGGAGCAGCTCGAGATCGCGCGCACCTACGAGAAGCTCGAGAAGAACCTCGGCGGCATCCGCCACATGAAGGGCCTGCCCGCGGCCGTCTTCGTCATCGACACCGTCGAGGAGGAGACCGCCGTCCGCGAGGCGAACAAGCTGGGCATCCCGGTGGTCGGCATCGTCGACACCAACAGCGACCCCGAGATGGTCCGCTACCCCATCCCCGGCAACGACGACGCCATCCGCGCGATCTCGCTCTACGTCTCGGTGGCGGCCGCCGCCATCGCCGAGGGCCGCTCCTCGCGCCACGAGGGCCGCGACGGCGGCGTGGAGATCCAGGCCGACCGCGCCGGCCGCGCGGCGCCGGCCGCCGTGTCGATGGACGACGCCGGTGCCGCCAGCGAATGATCCCGCCGCGGCCCTGAACGACGACAGCCAGAGCAGCCAACCAGCAAGCACGGTCGCGGCCGCGAGCGGGCGCGACGGGAGGAACGATGGAGATCACCGCCAAGATGGTCGCGGATCTGCGCCAGCAGACCAACGCGGGCATGATGGACTGCAAGAAGGCCCTCACCGAGTGCAACGGCAACATGGATGAGGCCGCCGACTACCTGCGCAAGAAGGGCATCGCCAAGGCCGCCAAGAAGGAAGGCCGCGCGACGGCCAACGGCCTCGTCGAGAGCTACATCCACCCCGGCGGCCAGGTCGGCGTGCTGCTCGAGGTCAACTGCGAGACCGACTTCGTCGCCCGCACCGACGAGTTCAAGCACTTCGTCCACGACGTGGCGATGCACATCGCCGCCGCCGCGCCCGTGGCGCTGGACCGCACGTCGGTCGACGCGGCCGTGGTGGAGAAGGAAGCCGAGATCTACAAGGCGCAGATGCAGGAAGAGGGCAAGCCGGACAATATCATTGACAAGATCGTCAAGGGTAAGATAGACAAGTTCTACGGCGAGGTCTGCCTGCTCGAACAGAAGTTCGTCAAGGACCCCGACGTGACGATCGAGGACCTGCTGAAGTCGAAGATCGGCTCCCTCGGCGAGAACATGGCGATCCGGCGGTTCGTCCGCTACCAGATCGGCGGCTGAGCCGCTCCCCGGCCAGGGTGACGGGCCCGGGCCATGGGCCCGGGCCTTTTCCGTACCCGCGGGAGCCGACGCCGTGCCGGCGAAAGGATGTGGCGTGTCCCACCCCCGCTTCTCGAGGATCCTGCTGAAGCTCAGCGGCGAGAGTCTCGCCGACGGCGCCGGCCCCTTCGGCCACGAGCGGCTGACGGGCCTGGCGCAGGCCATCTCGCGCGCGGTGTCCGAGGGCGTCGAGATCGGCATCGTGGTCGGCGGCGGCAACCTGTTCCGCGCCCGCACCGCGAACCTGGACGTGCTGGGCCGCGTCACCGCCGACAACGTCGGCATGCTCGCCACCCTGATGAACGCCGCCGTCCTGCGCGACTACCTGCGCGCCGAGGGCACCAGCGCCCTGGTGCTCAGCCCCCACGAGGTGCCGCCCCTGTCGCAGACCTTCACGCGCGACCGCGCGATGCCGCAGCTGAAGGCCGGCCGGGTCCTGATCTTCGGCGGCGGCACCGGCAACCCCTTCTTCACGACCGACAGCGCCGCCGCCCTGCGCGCCGCCGAGATCCAGGCGGACGCCTTGCTGAAGGGCACGCAGGTCGACGGGGTCTACGACAAGGACCCGCACGTCCACCCCGACGCCGTCCGTTTCCCGTTCCTCACCTACGACGAGGTGATCGACCGCCGGCTGCAGGTGATGGACCTGACCGCCGTGACGCTCTGCGCGGAGCAGGGCATGCCGATCCTGGTCTTCGACATCAGCGACCCGGAGAACCTCCTGCGGGTGATCCGCGGCGAGGACGCGGGGACCCTGGTCGCCAAGGAGCGCAAATCATGAGCGACGAACTCACCCAGGAAGCCGAGCTCCTCATGGAGGAGCAGATCGAGACGCTGACCCACCGCCTGGCCAAGATCCGCACCGGCAAGGCCAGCCCGGCGCTGCTGGATTCCGTGCGCGTCGAGTACTACGGGGCGCCGACCCCCCTGCGCCAGCTGGCGAGCATCGGCGCGCCGGAGCCGCGGCTGCTGACCGTGGCCCCCTTCGACCGCAGCACGCTCAAGGACATCGAGCGGGCGATCATGGCCGCCGACCTCGGCCTGAACCCCTCGAACGACGGCGTCGTGGTGCGCGTGCCGATCCCCGAGCTGAACGAGGACCGCCGCCGCCAGTTCACCAAGACCGTCCGGGACTTCGGCGAGCAGGGCAAGGTCGCGGTGCGCAAGGCCCGCCAGAACACCAACGACCGGATCAAGAAGAGCGACACGCTCACCGAGGACGAGCAGCGCGCGGCCCGCGACGCCGTCCAGAAGCTCACCGACCGCTTCTGCGAGGACATCGACCGGATCGTCCGGTCCAAAGAAGCAGAAATCATGGAGATCTGAAGCATGGGCGAGCATCGGGAGGAGCCGGAGCTGCGGGAGCTGCGCGAGCGGGTCCTGGCCGCCGGCAATGTCCCGCAGCACGTCGCCGTCATCATGGACGGCAACGGCCGCTGGGCCCAGCGCCGCCGCCTGCCCCGGGTGGCCGGCCACCGGGCCGGCCGCCACGCCGTGCGCCGCACCGTCGAGGCCGCCGTCGGACTGGGCGTGCGCCACCTGACCCTCTACACGTTCTCCCAGGAGAACTGGAAGCGGCCCCAGGCCGAGGTCCGCGCCCTCTGGTCGTTCCTCGAGGAGGTTCTCGCCGGCGAGCGCGACGAGCTGCAGCGCCAGGGCGTGCGGCTGGTGGCCACCGGCGAGCTGGACCTGATCCCGCCGCGGGCCCGCGAGGCCCTGCAGGGCGTGATCGACTCGCTGGACGGCAACCGCGTCATGGTGCTCAACCTGGCGCTGGCCTACGGCGGTCGCACCGAGATCCTGCGCGCCTGCGCACGGCTCGCCGCGCTGGCCGCCGCCGGCGAGCTGGACCCCGCCGACATCGACGAGGCGGCGTTCCGCGGCGGGCTCTACGCGCCCGACATCCCGGATCCCGACCTGGTCATCCGCACCAGCGGCGAGCTGCGCCTCTCCAACTTCCTGATCTGGCAGGCCGCCTACGCCGAGATCTACTTCACACCCGTGCTGTGGCCCGACTTCGGCGAGCGCGACCTGCTCGAGGCCGTCGCCGACTACCAGAGCCGCGAGCGGCGCTTCGGCGACGTCGGCGTCGATCCGGACGGCGACCCCCCCGCGGCCGGTCCCTTCGACGCCTCCCGCTGGCGGAAGCTGTTCAAGGTCCGCTCGTGAACCGCGCCGACGGCAGCCCGGTCGTCCGCGCCGGCCTCTGGCGCCGCCTGCTGGGTGCCGGCCTGCTGCCCCGCGCGCTGGTGACGGCGATCGGCGTGCCGCTGCTGGCGCTGGCCGCGGTGCAGGGCGGCCTGGTCTACCGGTCGCTGATCGCCGTGCTGGTGCTGCTGGGCGTGCGCGAGTTCCTGCTGCTGATGAGCGCCAAGGGCTACGGACCCTTCAAGGTGATCGGGACGCTGGCCGGCCTGGCCTGCGCCTGGGCGGTCGCCCACGGGCCCGCGGCGGCCGTGCCCGTCCTGACGGCCGCGCTGATGGCCGTCATGACCGTCGAGCTCATGCGCCGCAACATGGACCGCTCCCTGAACCACGTCGCGGTGACCCTCTTCGGCGCCCTGTACGTCGGTTGGCTGGGCGGCTTCCTGGTCCTGCTGCGGGAGTTGCCGGGCGGGTCGGGTGTGGACGGCTTCACGGGCCTGCGCGCGCTCGCCCTGCTGGCGGCCCTGACTTGGGCCTGCGACACGCTGGCCTTCCTGGTCGGCGTCGCCGTGGGCCGCCGCCCCCTGCTGCCGCGGGTGAGCCCCCGCAAGTCGGTCGAGGGCGCCGTCGGGGGGATCCTCGGCGCCACGGGCGCCGGCCTCGTCGCCGCCGCTACCTTCGCGCCCTTCCTGTCGACGCTGCAGGGGGGGCTGCTCGGCGCCGTCTGCGGCGTCACCGGCCAGATCGGCGACCTCGTCGAGTCGATGCTCAAGCGCGACGCGGGGGTCAAGGACACCGCCGCCCTGCTGCCCGGCCATGGCGGCATCCTGGACCGTTTCGACTCCCTGCTGTTCAACGCGCCGGTGGTGTAC
Source organism: bacterium (assembly GCA_030654305.1). NCBI lineage: Bacteria > bacterium. The sequence goes on from JAURXS010000008.1 coordinate 6,563, forward strand.
TACGCCCTGATCCTGACCGGAGCGGCGACCGTTGCGCGCTGACGGGAACGCGCCCGCCGGGCCCGCCGGGTCCGTGACCGAGCCGCTGTACCGGATCGGCCGGACCACGCCGGCGCCGCGGCTGCCGGTGCGGATCGTGATCCTGGGCGCGACGGGCTCGATCGGCCGGCAGGCCGTCGACCTCGCCGAGCGGCATCCCGACCGGCTGCAGGTCGTCGGCGTCTCGGCCCGGACGCAGGTGGACGACCTGGGCGCGCTGGTGAGCCGCCTCGAAACGGCCGGCGCCGCGCGCCGGCCCGCGGTCGCGCTGGCGGACCCGCAGGCCGCGCGCGAAGCGGCGCGTGACCCCCGGCTCTGCCGGCGGCTGCTGGCGCCCGGACCGGACGGGCTGGACGACCTGGCGGCGCTGGACGGGGCCGACTGCGTCGTCAACGGGCTGGTGGGCGCCGCCGGGCTCGCCCCGACCCTGGCCGCGGCCGCCGCCGGCCGGCGGATCGCGCTGGCGAACAAGGAGTCCCTGGTGGTCGGCGGCGACCTCGTGCGCGAGGCCGTTGCGCGCGGCGGCGCCGTGGTCGTCCCGGTCGACTCCGAGCACTCCGCGCTGGCGCAGTGCCTGTCGGGCCGCACCGCCGAGGAACTCGAGCGCCTCGTGCTGACCTGCTCGGGCGGGCCGTTCCGCACCTGGACGGCCGCGGCGATGGCCACCGCGCGCAAAGCCGAAGTCCTGCGCCACCCCACCTGGATCATGGGCGCGAAGATCACCGTCGACTCGGCGACCCTGATGAACAAGGGGCTGGAGGTCATCGAGGCGCACGTGCTGTTCGGCGCGGCCTACCGCGACATCGACGTGGTGGTCCACCCCGGCTCGATCGTCCACTCGCTCGCGGTGTTCCGTGACGGTTCGGTGGTGGCCCAGCTCGGCGCGCCGGACATGCGGGTCCCGCTGCTCTACGCCCTGGCCGGCGAACGCCACTGGCCGCTGGCGACCGAACGCCTGGACCTCGCGCGCCTGGGCGAGCTGCGCTTCGAGGCGCCCGATCCGGTGCGTTTCCCGTGCCTCGCGCTGGCCCGCCGGGCGGGGGAGGCCGGCGGGCGCGCGCCCATCGTCCTGAACGCCGCCAACGAGACCGCGGTGGCCGCGCTGCTGGACGATCGTCTCGGGTTCGCCGATATTGCCCCGGTCATCGCGTCCGCGCTCGACGAGCTGCCGGGCGGCCCGGTGGCGGACCTGGCCGAAGCCCTGGAAACCGACGCCGAAGCGCGGCGCGTCGCGCTGCGCCTGATCGACGCCCGCGCGCGGCGCTGACGCCGCCAGACCCGACCGCCGGGGAGGTCCCGTGCTCTCGACCCTGATCGCCTTCGCCCTGACGCTGGGCATCGTCATCATCATCCACGAGCTGGGCCACTTCGCGGTCTGCAAGTGGACCGGCATCTACGTCAAGACCTTCTCGATCGGCTTCGGCCCCAAGCTGCTGCGCCGCCGCTACGGCGAGACCGAGTACGCGATCTCGGTGGCCCCCTTCGGCGGCTACGTGAAGATGGCCGGCGAGGGCGTGCTCGAGGAGATCCAGGACACCGCGACGCGCGACGCCCACCACTACCCCATCGGCACGATCGAGGGCGACCGCGCCGCGGCGCTGCGGGACGACCCCATCCCCGAGTCGCGCCACTTCCGCAACCGCCCCGCCTGGCAACGGCTGGCCGTGGTCACGGCGGGCCCGGCCGCGAACCTGCTGCTGGCCCTGATCCTCTACACGCTGACCGTGCTGGGCAGCGGCCTGCTGGTGATCCCGGTCACCACCGTCGGCGGCGTGGCCGACGGCTCGCCGGCGGCGGCCGCGGGCCTGCAGGTGGGGGACCGGATCCTGGAGGTCGACGGCAAGGGCGTCGCGACCTGGGACGAGCTGACCGCGGCGCTGCTGACGGCGGGCGAGTCCGCGGGCGGGACCGCCGCCCTGACCTACGAGCGCGACGGCGCGCGGGCTACGGCCTCGCTGCAGCCGCGACGCGACGCCACCGGCCGCTGGGAGCTCGGGCTGGAACCCCACGACAACGTCGTGGGCCTGGTGCAGAAGGGGGGGCCGGCCGGGCGCGCCGGCCTGCAGAGCGGCGACCGGGTGGTCGCCCTGGACGGGCAGCCCGTGACGTCCTTCAACGACATCGCGCGGGTGATCAACGCCAAGGCCGGCGTGCCGGTGTTCGTGCGCTGGGAGCGGGGCGGGGAGACCTTCGAGCGCGCGATCGTGCCGACCGCCGAAGAGGTGCAGCCCGACTCGACGATCGGGCGCATCTTCTTCGAACGGCGCTACGAGTCCCGCCCCGTGGGGCTCTTCCACGCCGTGCGCATCGGCGTGGCGGCGACCGTCGGCACCATCGCTTCGACGGTCGAGGTCCTGGGCAACTTCTTCCTGGGCCGGCTGGGCATGGAGGCGGTCGGGGGCCCGATCCGCATCGGGCAGGTGGCCGGGGAGATGCTGCGTTGGAGCTTCAGCCACCTGATGCAGTTCATCGCCTTCTTCTCGGTGAACCTCTTCCTGCTGAACCTGCTGCCGATCCCCGTCCTGGACGGCGGCCACGTGGTCTTCATCCTGCTCGAGATGGTGATGGGCCGCCGGGTGCACGAGCGCGTCCAGGCCATCGCCACGCAGGTGGGCCTGATCATGCTGCTGCTGTTCATGACGTTCGTGATCGTGGTGGACGTCCTGAAGATCCTGCCGGGGCAATGACCCGTGTCAACCCTGCGCGGGGGTGCCGCTCTCGTCGTCGTTCGCGTCGGCGGCGTCCGCCGCCGGATCGGGCAGGGGCGAGTCCAGGCGGTCGGGACGCGCCGCGTCCAGCAGCGAGTCCTGCTCCGCGCGCAGGATCCGGCCGAGCAGGCCGTGCAGCAGCGCCTGGCGGCGGGGGTCGGCGGGCAAGGCCGCCTGCGCTGCGGCCAGCGAGCTGTCCCCCCAGGCGGCGGCCAGGGAATCCAGCAGCGCCTCGCCCGCCCCGCGATCGACCAGCGCCACGGCGCGGGCCCGCTCCAGCACCACGAAGCGGGTGAGGTACTCGCGCTCGGGGGGCTTCAGGTCGGACAGCTGCAGCGGTCTTCCGCCTTCCGGCCCGCAGCCGGCCCCGGTGAGCAGCAGCAGGACCGCCGCCGTCCTCGCGGCGGGCGGGAACCGGGGGCGCCGGCGCGTATTCCAGATGACGTCCACGGGAGCCTCCATGATATGCTGCCCCGGACGGGGCACCCCACGTTCCTACACCGAAGCGGCGCGACGGGCAAGATGCAAGTTCGGATCCCACATCGTGCAGAGCCGCCCGGCCGGTCGCCGCGGGCCCTACTGGCCGCGGCCGGTCTGCTGGTTTGCGTCCTGGCCGCCGCGGCCGTGTCCGCCGAGAGCGAGCTGGAGTTCGGGCTGGAGCAGCACCTGCTGCAACGCATCGAACTGCGCGGCAACGCCGCGGTTCCCACGGCCGACCTCAAGGCCGTCATGAAGATCCGCGAGCCGCGGCCCTTCCACCCGCTGACCCTCCTGGGCCTCGGCGACCGCACGGCGCGTTACCAGCCCCACCTGCTGGACGCGGAACTCCGCCTGCTGACTCGGTACTACCGGCAGCGGGGCTTCCACCAGGTCTCCGTCCAGCTCGATTCGGTGCAGACCGACGTCGATGAGCGCGGCGACGTGCTGCACATCAGCATCGTGGAGGGGCCGCAGACGTTCCTCGAAGTGGTCGAGGCCGCGGTCGCGGACGACGGAGGCCAGGGCGCCGGCGGTGATGACGCCGACGGCGATGACACCGACGTCCTGGACACCGGCGAACTCCTGGCCGATCTCCACTACGTCGCGGGGGTGGCCGCCCCGGCGGACCTCAACGATCTCGGCACCGACATCTACCTCCTGCGCACCCGCCTGTGGGAGCGCGGGCACATGCTCGCGCAGATCCGGCCCGTGATGACGACTTGGGCCACGGCCGACCCCGCGCGGCGGCTGGCGCACCTGGTCTACGAGATCGCGCCCGGCATGGTCTACCGGATCGAAGAGATCACGGTCGAGGGGCGCCGCCGGACCCGGCTCGACCTGATCGGACGCGAGCTGTCGATGAAGCCCGGCGACCTGTTCCGCTGGAGCGAGGTCGAGGCTTCGCAGCGGCGGCTGCTCGACACCTCGCTGTTCCGCGACG
>JAURXS010000009.1 GCA_030654305.1 bacterium
TCTCGTTCACGGTGGACTGCACCATGCCGCCGGGCGTGACCGGCCTGACGTCGGCCCCCGGCCACGAGCAGGTCACGCTCGCCTGGACGATGGCCGACGCCTCGGACGTGGACCACTACGAAGTGTGGCGCGCCGTCTGGCACACCGGCGACAACGTCACCTCGGCCTACCCCGAGTACGATGATGACAACCCGAGCCAGCCCGTGTGGCCCGCCGACCACGCCGCCGCCGTCGCCAGCCCCGAGTGGTCGCTGGTGGACGACACGGTGCCCGGCACGGCCGTCGGCTACGTGAACAACCACGCGCCGCGCGGCATCTACTACTACGAAGTGTACGCCGTGGACGCGGCCGGCAACGTCGGCCCCGGCGCCGGACCGATGAACCGCAGCACCAACTACTGGCTGGGCGACATCGATCCTCCGACCTACGACGGCGACGTCGACGTGCCGGACATCGACGAGCTCGGCTCGGCCTTCGGCTACGTCCATGGCGGCGTCGGCTACGACAACGAAGCCGACGTCGGCCCCACCGACGACACCAGCAGCTTCGGCATCCCGACCACCGACAACGTGATCGATTTCGAGGACCTGATGATCTTCGCCATGAACTTCGGCAACGTGGCGCCGCGGCAGCCCGCGGGCGGCACGCCGAACGCGGTTCTGGCCTGGACGCATCTGGATGGGAACACCTGGGCGCTCGAGCTGGTCGAGCCTTGCGCCGATCTGAAGGGGTTGCGTCTCCGCGCCGGTCTGCCCGACGGGGTGGCCTGCGAAGTCCGCGCGGGTGAGCTGCTCGACGCCCAGGTTTCCCCGGCTTTCGTGGCCAACATCGACCGCAACGGTCTGGACGCCAGCCTCGCCCTGCTGGGCCGCGGCGGCGCCATCGCCGGCGCGGGCGAGCTGCTGCGCGTGACCTTCAGCGCGGACGTGACGATCGTTCCCGAGATCGACGCGCGCCGCACCGACAACGGCGATCTGCGGGTGTCGCAGACCACCGGCAACGAGCCGCAGACGCCGGCCCGGTTCACGGCCGGCCAGAACTACCCCAACCCGTTCAACCCCAAAACGACCATCGCCTTCGCGCTGCCCGAGGCGCGTCACGTGCGGCTGGGCGTCTACGCGGTGGACGGCAGCCTCGTGCGCACGCTCGTCGACGGCCAGCTGGCCGCCGGCGCGCACAACATCGTGTGGGACGGCCTGGACTCCGCGCTGCAGCGCGCGGCGACCGGGACCTACTTCTACCGCCTCATCGCGGGTGCGGACACCGAGGTCCGCAAGATGACGCTCGTGAAGTAGGAACAACGCAGGTACGCAGCCACCCATCGCCCGCCCGGGCTCCGGCTTCGCGCCGGAGCCCGGGACCGACAGGAGCCGACATGAAGTCCCGCACCCCGTTGTTCGCAGTCCTGCTGCTCGTCCTGGCGATCGCGCCCTGCGCGCACGCCACCGCCCTGCGCTGGGAGCCCCGCTGGCAATCGATCGCCCCGGGAGCCGCAGGCAGCGCCGCGGTGATGCTGGACGACGACGTGGACATCCGCACGATCGAGGTGCGGATCACCTACGATCCCGACGTGATCACCGGGGTCACGTCCTCCCCCGGCTCGATCTACGACGGGGTGGGATGCTTCCTGTGGGAGGACTACGAGGAGACCACGCCGGGGCTCTTCCACGCCTACGTGGTGATCATCGGCGGCACCTGCTATGCCAGCGGACCCGGCGAACTGCTGGTGTGGCACTTCGA
>JAURXS010000010.1 GCA_030654305.1 bacterium
GCCGAATCCAACGAGGTGCGCGGCGAGATCGCCGTCGTCGTGGGCGGCTGCGCGCTCTGGCTGCTGACGGCGTCGAAGTTCGCGGTGGCCCGCGTCGAGACGGACCGCTACCGGTTCACCGACCGCGCCGAGCTGGAGTGGCGCCTGCGCTGGGCGCTGGGCCGCAACATGTGGCGCTTCGACACCGCCGCGTTCACCGACTCGCTGCGCCTGCTGCCGTGGGTCCGCGACGCCGAGGTCACGCGCCTGCTGCCCTCGACCCTGCACGTCCGCCTGCAGGAGTGGCGGCCGCAGGTCGTGGTGGCCGGCGGGGGGGACCGCGACGTGCTGGTCGAGAACGGCCGCCGGCTGCGGTTGCCCGACGTGCTGCCGCCGCTGGACCTGCCGCTGCTGGTGGACCGCGTCGGCGACGCCGGCCGCGGCCTGCCGCCGCGCGACGCCGACATGCTGCGCGATCTCGTGGACGCCGTGCGCGGCACGGGGCTGGAGACGGCGCACCCGGTCGATTTCGTCCTGCGCGACGAGCGCGGCCTGTCGCTCGTGCTGGCGGGAGAGGGCGGCCGCCTGATCCTCGGCCGCGAGGGCTTCACCGCGCGCCTGACGCGGTATCTCGGCGTCCGGGACAGCATCCCGGACAGTTGCATCGTCGACCTGCGCTTCCAGGGCCAGGTCTCGGTCGAAAAACCGGCTCCGCCCGACACCACGGAGCCGACGCGAGAGAAGGACGACCATGGAACATGATCAGCTGATCGTCGCCTGCGACCTCGGCAGCACGGAATTCCGCGTCCTGGTGGCCGCGCCGTCGCCGGAGGGGGGGCTGACGGTGCTCGGCACGGGCAGCGCCGAGGCGGCGGGCTTCCGCGACGGCGACTTCGTGGACGTCGGGTCCGGCAGCCGGGCGATCGCCAAGGCGGTGCGCGCCGCCGAGGCGTCGGCGAACGTGGACATCGCGGGGTTCTGCTACGGCATCTCCGGCTCGCACCTGCGCTCGCTGTGGGCGCGCGGTCAGCACAAGATCGGGCCCAACCGCCGCGCCGTGGACGCGCGCGACGTCGAGGCGGTCCTGGAGAAGGCCACCAGCATCGCCATCCCGTTCGATCACGCCATCCTGGCCTCGAATCCCGTGTCCTACACCGTGGACGGGATCCCGGGCGTCGTCGACCCGCTCGACCGGCCGGGTTCGCTGCTGGAGGTGGACGCCTACCTCGTCACGGGTTCCAGCAGCGTCCAGCACAACCTCGAGCACACGATCGAGAAGTCGGGCTACCACGCCGCGAGCTGGCACATCGACGCGCTGGCGACGGCTTCGGCGCTGCTGTCGCCGCAGGAGCGGCAGGAGGGCGTGCTGCTGCTGGACATCGGCGGGCTGCACACGCAGTGGGTGATCCACCGCTCCGGCCGGATCGCCGGCAGCGGCGCCGTTCCCTGGGGCGGCGTGCACATGACCAACGACCTGGCCCACGGCCTGCGCGTCAGCGCCGCCGAGGCCGAGACCATCAAGCGGCAGCGAGGGCTGGCGCTGCGCAGCCTCGCCGAGGACGTCGATCCCGAGGTGCTCTTCGAGGAGGGCGAGCCCGACGAGTCGCCGGGGCTGGTCGCCGCGATCCTGGAACCCCGCCTCGAGGAGATCGTCTCGCTCGTGAAGCGCGACATGGGGCAGGACTTCCAGCAGTCCCTGCTGCACCGCGGCGTCGTGGTGACCGGCGGCGGTTCGCGCTGCGCGGGCACCGAGCAGCTGATCGAGGAGGTGCTGTCGCTGCCGGCGCAGCGCCGCCTGGCTCCCCTGGGACTGTCCGGGGGCAAGCCCCTGCCCGAGGGCCAGTGGGCCACCGCGGTCGGCCTGGCCTTCTGGGCGCTGGGCGGCGGCCAGGACGCCGGCGCGGAGGGCGGGCCCGGGGAACCGCCCCACAGGCCGAAGGGCTGGCTCGGGGGGCTGTTCCGCCGCCGTTGAGCGGGATGGCAAAAAACCACGACCCCTGGGGAAAAACCTGTTGGACACCCCCAGCATGATGTGTTAAGAAATAAGTCAGCATTCCGTTGAGATCCACCGACGGCACACCCGATCACGGAGGAGAGGGGCTGTCATGTTCGAACTCGTCGAACCCACCGAGAGACTCGCCAGGATCCGCGTCGCCGGCGTCGGCGGCGCAGGCGGCAACGCCATCAACCGCATGATCGATTCCGGTCTCGACGGTGTCGACTTCATCGCGGTCAACACCGACCTGCAGGCCCTGCACTCCTCGCGCGCCGACACGGTGCTGCAGATCGGCTGCGTGACCACGCGCGGTCTGGGCTCCGGCGGCGATCCCGACGTCGGCCGCCACGCCGTCGTCGAGGACGAGACCCTGGTCCGCGACGCGCTCGAGGGCAGCGACATGGTCTTCGTCACCGCCGGCATGGGCGGCGGCACCGGCACCGGCGCCGCGCCGGTCGTGGCCCGCATCGCGCGCGAACTCGGCGCGCTGACCGTCGGCGTGGTCACCAAGCCGTTCCGCTTCGAGGGCCGCGTCCGCCTGCGCCAGGCGGAAGCCGGCCTCGCCGAACTGCGCGAGTCGGTGGACACCCTGATCGTGATCCCCAACGAGCGGCTGCTCGAGGTCGTGCCGCCGGACACGTCGATGACCGAAGCCTTCCGCTTCGCCGACACCGTGCTCTACGAGGCGACGCGCGGGATCCACGACATCATCATGAAGCCCCACATGGTCAACCTCGACTTCGCCGACGTGCGCTCGGTGATGCAGGGCATGGGCGTCGCGCTGATGGGGACGGGCAAGGCGACCGGCGAGAACCGCGCCGAGGTCGCGGCGCGCGCGGCCATCAGCTCGCCGCTGCTCGAGGATGTCGACATCCGCGGCGCGAAGGGCGTGCTGGTGAACCTCACCAGCGCCGAGGTCAGCCTGAAGGAGACCAACGCCGTGATGAGCCTCGTGCAGGAGGCCGCCGGCGACCAGGCCCACATCATCTTCGGCTACGGGATCGAGCCGGACCTGGGCGACACGCTCCAGGTCACGGTCATCGCCACCGGCTTCGACCGCGGCGGCGTGTACGAGCCCGTGGCCAAGCCCGCCGCCGTCGCGGCCCTCGCCGCGGCCGCCGTCGACGAGACGCCCGTCGCGGCTGAACCCGCGGCTGAAGAGCCCGCGGCCGCAGAACCCGCGCCGCCCGCCTGGGACGCGCCTGTCGACGAGACCATCGGCGCGGACGAGCCGGCCGAACCGTCGTTCGCCGCCGCGCGACTCGACGAGACGCCGGTCCTGTCGTTCGTCGACTTCGAACCCGACTTCGCCGCGGCGGCCTTCGCGGAGGAACCCGCGGACGGCACGGACGAGGGGATGCCGGAGGAGGCCGCGCCCGCGCCGCCGATCCTGCGCGTCATGGCGGCCGCCGCGGGCGCCGCCGCGTCGTCGGTCGTCCTGCCCCCGGCCGCGGCCGCCTGGCCCGCGGCCGACGCGACGCTGCGTTTCGACGACGAGGAGTCGGATCTGGCGGCGCCGCCGCCGGCCGCGACCGGCCGCGCCGCCCGCGTCGACTCCAACGTCGTGCCGCTGCACGAGGTGCGGGAGCTTTCCGACCGCCTGGCGCCGTCCGGCCGCCGCACCGCCGCGCCGGTGGGGGAGGCGGCGCGTCGCGATCTCTCGGAGCCCGCGTACACCCGCAAATACCTGGACTGAGATGCCGCTGTGGGGCAAATGGTGGGGACGCCGGAGCGGTGACGCGCACCACTCCGGCGTTTCGCTTTGCGAGCAGGGCCGTTACGACGAGGCCCTGCCCCTGCTGCGCGCGGCCGACGCCCTCCGGGAGGGTCGGGCCACCCCGCTCTCCGACTTCCACCTGCGCCAGTGCCTGACCCAGCTGGGCCGCCGGCTGGTGAGCGCGGGCGATCCCGCCGGCGCGGTGCCCCTGTTCGCCGAAGCCGCCGACCGTTGGCCGACCTACCCGGACCTCCACTTCTGGCACGGCGTCGCGCTCGCCTCGACGGCCCGCTGGGAGGAGGCGCTGGACGCGGCGCGCCTGGCCCTGAGCCACAACGCCGACTACGTCGAGGGCCGGCTGCTCGAGGCCGCCGCCCTGGGCAGCCTGGACGACGCCGAGCGGGCGGCGGCCAGCCTGAACGAGCTGCTGGCCAGCGGCCGACGCGTCGAGCACCCGCTGATCCGGCACCTCGCGGGCGCGGGGCGTTTCACCGCGGCGAACCTGCCCGACAACCTGCTCGCGCTGCTGCGCGAGGCCGCGGACGCCTCCCGCGACGGCGATCGGGTCCGCGAGGCCGTCGAGACCTGCCGGTCGGGCGCTTGGGACGAGGGGATCGCCCGCATGAGCGAACTCTGCGCGACGAACCCCACCTACCCGGACCACCGCGTGCGCCTGGCGGCGGCGCTGTTCCAGACCGGCCGCAACACCGAGGCGTTGGCCGAGGTCGACCAGGCCCTGCGCCTCAACCCCCGCTACCGCACGGCCGCCCACCTCAAGGCCCTGATCCTCGCCGACCAGCACCGCTTCCGGGACGCGCGCGAGGTGATCCTGGCCCAGGACGAGCTGACCGACCCCATCGCCGGCCACCCCGGGGAGGCGCTGTTCTGCGCCTACCTGAACGCGTCGCTGGCGCTGCTGACCGGTCGGCGCGACGAGGCGCGCCGCGCCCTGCACCCGTGGCACGACCTCGCGGCCTCGTTCCCCATGGCGGAACTGCTGCTCGCGGCGGCCGACGAACTCGACGGTCAGCAGGACGAGGCTCGCCGCCGGCTCGAGGACCTCTGCGAGAAGTGGTTCCTCGACGCCGACTACCACCACTTCCTGGGCAGCCACCTGCTCTCGTCGCAACGCTGGGACCGGCTCGGCAAGCTGCTGGAGCAGTGGCCTCACCTGGATCAGGCCCCCGGGGACCCGCGTCGCGCCTACCTGGCGCTCCACCTGAAGCTGGCGCAGGGAGGCGCGGCCGAGCCCGCGGATTTCCCGCCCGCTCCGGCCGAGGCGCCCGCCTGGCGCCTGCTGCGGGCGCGCTCCCTGGCGTCGTCCGGGGCTTGGCTGGCGGCCCTGCCCCTGCTGCGCGAGCTCGTCGAGGAGGGCGAGGCGACCGAACCGCTGGCCGCCCTGCTGGTGCGGGCCTACCTGATCCTGGACGACACGGGGGAGGGATCGACGCCCGATGCCATCTCCGACGCGCTGCTCCAGGAACGCCTGGGGCTGTTGCACCGCCAGGAACGGAGCGCCCAGGCCATGGGCCTGCTGCGCCGCCGCCGGGAACTCTCGCCCGAGGACCTGCGTTGGACGTGGCTCGATCCGTCCTTCTGGCTCGATCCCATCCGGCGCTGGATCGGCTGAACCGGCGTCGCGACGGGCGATCCCGCCGCAGTCGCCGATCGGAGTCTCGCGTGAAGCATCTCGTCCCGTTGTTGCTGTCACTGCTCGCCGCCGTCGCCGTCGCGCAACCGGCGCCGCCGGTGCGTGGTGGAGGCGGCGGCACCGCCGCGGACTGCACCGAACCGCTCGCCCTCTACCAGGCCGGCCAGCGGCGAGCCGCCGAACCGGGACTCGCCGACTGCGCGCAGGATCCCGACGTCGACGTGGCGGTCCTGGTCGCCCTCGCGGTGCTGACGCTGGAGGACGGGCGCCTCCAAGACGCGCTGTCCTGGGGCTCCCGCGCCGTCGCGAACCACCCCGACACGCCCGACGCCCGCTACTGGTACGGTCGCGCCCTGCTCGCTTCTGGTGACCTCGCGGCCGCGCGGGCGCAGTGGGAGCAGGGGCTCGCCGCCGGCGCGGAGCACCCGGGCCTGCTGGAGGCCATGGCCCGCCTGCTGCTGGAGCAGGGCGAGGAGCAGCCGGCCTACGGGCTGTTCACCCAGCTAGTGCGCGTGACCGGGGGCACGCCGAACGTCCACAAGACCCTGTCGCGGATCGCGCAGAAGCGGGCCCTCTGGCGCCAGGCGCTGGCCCACTGGGCCGACGCGCTCTCCTACGGTTCCCCCTCCGCCGCCGACCTGCGCAGCGCCGTCGAACTGGGCATCATGGCCGGCGATACCGCCTACGCCGTGACCACCGGTCGCGAGACGGTCCGACGCGACGACAGCGCCGCCTCCTGGGCCGTGCTCGGCGAAGCCTATTTCGCCGCCCGTCGCTACCAGCAGGCCGAGACCGCGCTGAGGACCGCCCTCGCGCGGGACGCCGACCAGGCGGCCTCGCGGTTCCACCTGGCCAACACCCTGGAGCTGCTGGGACGCCAGGAGGAGGCCGACGCCGAATTCCGCCGTTACGTCGCCGTCGCTCCCGAGGACCCCATCGGGCATTTCAACTTCGCGCTCCACCTGGAAGGCCGCAGCCGGCTGGCCGAAGCCCTGCTCGAAGCGACGCGCGCCTGCCAGCTGGGTCCGCGTGTCTTGGAGGCGCGGCTGCTGAAGGCGCGACTGCTGGAACGTCTCGGCGACGACGGCCGGCTGCTGAACGAACTCGCCGGCATGCTCGCCGACGGGGTCGGCAACGCGGCGAAACTCGGGACGTGGCGCGACGAGGTGCTGGCCCGCCGCCAGCGGGAGGTCGACCTGCTCGCCGCGGGGCAGGTCCTGCTGCTGCACATCGCGTTGCCCAACGAGGAGGCGGCGACCCTGGTCCGCGGGGAGATCGCGGCCGGCGTGGACTTTGCGGCCCTGGCGACCTCGTACAGCGTCGGGGCCGCGGCTTCGACCGGCGGGGACATCGGCTGGCTGGATCCGCGTCAGATGGCGCAACCCCTGCGCGGGGCGGTGTCGGCGCTGGCCCCGCAACAGATCAGCCCCCCCGTCGCGTCGGGAGGGCTGGTCCATATCTTCAAGAGGCTGCGCTGATCTGGCGGGAAGCGGTATCGGGATCCCGGCGATTCAGACGACCTTGCGCACTTAGACGACCTTGCGCACAGCGCCGGCCTTGATGCAGCGCGTGCAGACGTAGCCCCGGCGGACCGTGCCGTTCTGCTCGAACTTGATCCGCTGCAGGTTGGGCAGCCAGCGATGGCGCGAC
>JAURXS010000011.1 GCA_030654305.1 bacterium
CCTGCGCCTCGCTCGCCGCCCCGCCCGCCAGCACCAGGCTGGTCTCGGCCTGCAGCGTCGGGTTGGCCACGCTGGGCAGCTTGCGCACCGCCAGCGAGCCGCTGTCGCCCGCCGGGCCGTTCAGCAGCAGCGCCGTCGCCGCGCCCAGCGCGCCCAGCGAAGCCAGCGCGATCTTTACGCCGCGCGGCACCCGCGGGCCCGTGCGGTCCGCCGTCGCATCCGCGTCTTTCTTCGGCCGCAGCGTCAGCACGCGCGAGCGTCCTGCGGCCGGCTTCTTCTGAGCCACCTTCGCAGACGCAGCCGCTGCACCCGCAGCAGAAGCCACCGGCTGCGCCGAAGCCAGCGCGGCGTTGTAGTCCGAGCGCCGCTCGAAAGACGACAACACATCGTTCGCCTGGTTGATGCGCGTGGCCGCGTCCGCGGGCCAGGCCTCGCCGCTGCCGGCGGCAAAGTCCGGGTGCGTCAGGCGGATCATCAGCCGGTAGTGCTCGCGCAGCTCGTCCGCTTCGCAGCCCGGCGCCAGGCCGAGCAGGGTGTAGTGGTCCACGCCGGGGCGCAGCAGCACCGTGCGCACAAAAAAACGCGCCGCGCGCTTCAGCTCGTCGGTCTGCGCTGGCTCCTGCGCCAGATCGGCCAGCCCGTCCACCGTGCGCCCCACCGCCAGCTGCAGCACCGCCAGCGTGTGCTCAAACAGCGGGCGGGGCTCGCGCAGCACCACCCGGTAGCGCCCGGGCGAGCGCTCGAAATCGAGCAGCGCGGGCAGCAGGCTGCTCCAGTCCGGCGGGGGCGGGGTCATGCTTCTGCGGTGGTCGTCGGGCCGAGCTTGGGCTCGGTGCGGGTGCTCGCCGCCAGCGGCGCCGGCTGCGCGCCCGGGGCGTGCTGCGGATTGGCCGCGCGCGGCGTGTGATCGTCGCCGTAGCCGTAATACGACTCGTAGGCGTAGTCGCTGCTGTGCTCGTTGCGCGCGTGCGTCAGCACCACGCCCATCGGCGCGATGCCCGCGTTGCGCAGGCGGCGCATCGCGTCCTTGATGCTGTCTTTCTTGGTGCTGGAGGCCTTCACGGCAAACACCACGTGCTGGATCTGGTTGCCCAGCACCACCGCGTCCGCACTGCCC
>JAURXS010000012.1 GCA_030654305.1 bacterium
GCGGCGAGTTCCTGCTCGGCGATGATCTGGAGGTCGGCGTCGATGGTCAGCATCACGTCGTGGCCGTCGACGGCGGGCTCGGTCACCTGCAGGCCGTCCGTGTTGTCGCCCGGACCCATCGCGTACATCAGGCCCTTGCCCGGCTGGCCCGCCAGATCCTCATCGAGCGAGCATTCGAGGCCCGCGGTGAGGTTCTTGCGACCGCTGTCGGGATTGCAGAACCCGAGCAGCGAGGCGCCGGCGCCGCCCATGGGGTACGAGCGGGAGTGCAGCTCCTCGAGATCGATCCCCGGCAACCGCCGCAGTGCGGCCTGGGTGGTTTCGTGCAGGACGGCCTTGCGGTCGAGCAGGACATACTCGCGCTTCGCCTTGGCCTGCCGCAAGCGGTCGGCGAGCACGCCGACGTCCTGCCCGACCAGGGGCGACAGTTTCGCCGCCAGCGCGTCGGGGTCCTGGTCCTGCAGGTTCTTGCCCACGGCGCCCACGCGCCAGGTGATGATCGACAGGGCGAGGGAGCGGCCGTTGCGATCGTAGATGTTGCCCCGCGCCGCCGGCAGGTCCTTCTGGTCCTGCCACTGCTTGAGGGCCAAGGCGAGGTAGTGGTCGTGCTGGTAGACCTGCACCTGGACCAGGCGCAGCGCCAGGATCAGGAAGGGGATGACCGCCAGTCGCTGCAGGAGCCGCAGTCGGGCGCGGTCCGCTCCCCGCCGCATCATCGCGAGCGATCGGCGGCGGCGGCCGCCGCGACGCGGTCGCCGCTGCCGACCGCCGCCACGACGCGCTGCCACAGGGGCTGCTCGTCGGCGCCCGCCTGGTCGGCCATGACGACGATCAGGCCCGGGGCGTCGGTGCGCTGCAGGCCGAGTTCGCGCTGCGCGCGGTCGAGGATGCAGGTGCGGGAGGTCTCGGCGTTCCACTGCTGCTCGAGCAGGCCGAGCTGCGTCTCGAGGTAGGCCTTGTCGGCCATCAGCGCCCGCATGGCCCGCCGCCCGGTCACGATCCCGTTGGACAACGTGATCAGCGAGGACAGCACGGCCAGGCTCCCCACGCAGATCATCGCGGTGACCAGCGGCGTGCGGCCGCGCAGTTCGCGGCGACAGGCCATCGGTCCCGCCTGGCGGCGCAGGGAGGGCTGGCGGCGACAGCCGCGGCCGGGGACCCGGATCGTCATGTGCATGGTCACAGCCTTTCCGCGGCCCGCAGCTTCGCGCTGCGCGCCCTCGGGTTGGACCCGACCTCGGCCGCCGAAGGCGCCTCCGGCCGGCGGGTCAGGAGCGTCAGCGTGCGCCGGTGCCCGCAGAAGCAGGCCGGCGTGCGCGGTGGGCACAGGCAGTCGCGGCTCTCGCGCGCGAGCCACTGCTTCACGGCGCGGTCTTCCAGCGAGTGGTAGGAGATCACGACCAGGCGCCCGCCCGCGGCCAGCCGTGCCGGCGCCTGCTCGAGGGCGTCCTGCAGGGCACCCAGCTCGTCGTTCACCGCGATGCGCAGGGCCTGGAACACGCGGCTGAGCGTCGGGGTGAGCACGGGGCCGCGGCCCACGGCCGAGGCCACGATCTCCCGCAACGCGCCGGTGGTGGTCAGCGGCGCCTCGCGGCGCGCGGCGATCATGGCGGCGGCGATGCGCCGGGAGCGGCGCTCCTCCCCGTAGGTCCAGAGCAGCGTGGCCAGCGCGGCCTCGTCCAGCCGGGCCAGCAGGTCCGCCGCCGACGGCCCGCCGGCCGGGTCGAAGCGCAGGTCCAGGGGGGCGTCGACGCGGTAGGTGAAACCCTTGGCCGGCGCGTCGATCTGCAGGGAACTGACGCCGAGGTCGAGCAGCAGCCCGTCCGCCCGCTCCCAGCCGGCGGCGGCCAGCGCGCCGGCCAGGTCGCGGAACGAGCGGTGCTGGAAGTGGAAACGCGACTCGACGGCCGCCAGCGCGTGCCCGACGAGGCCGGCGTCGGGATCCAGGTCGAGGCCCAGCACTTCGGCCCCCGTCGCCAGCAGCGCCCGCGCGTGGCCGCCCCTGCCGAAGGTGCCGTCGACGATGCGTCGGCCCGGACCGGCGGCCAGCAGCCGCACCGATTCGTCGCGCAGCACGGGGATGTGGGCGGGAGCGTTCACGAGGCACCGGTCCTGCCGGCCGCGACCGGCGGGGCGACGCGCAGCGCCGCCGCTTCGCCGTACTGGTCGCCGAGGATCAGGATCGCCCGGTGGTAGGGGCGCCAGCCCGCGAGCAGCAGGGTGTGGCCGTAGTCGCGCAGGCGGCGGTTCCAGGCGACGAGGTCGCGCACCGCCCGGAAGTCGAGGTGGTCCAGACCGCGCCCGTCCAGGACGATGCGGCAGTCCCGGCTCCGCAGGCGCGGCCTGACCGCGGCCACGAGCCGCTGGAGCATGGGGCGGTCCAGGACGCCGGAGAGAGTGACCCGAACGTCACCATCGCGTTCGCGGATCTCGAAGCCTAGGCCGCCCTCAAGAACGTACAGGCGCGGCGGCCGTCGGGTCGACTCTCCCGGCATGGGCTTCCCTTCCCTTCGTCGGCCCGCCCTCCGTGGCGAGCCCAGGCTCCCTCCGACCTCGAGGCCGCCGGTCCGTCGGCGACCCTGCTTCCGCGGCTCAGCGCCGGAAGCGCAGGAACGTGTCCATGAAATCCTTCGACGGCGCCTCCTGCGCCGGATTGGTCTCGCCGTAGGACTGCTTGTCCCAGAGCTCGAGGTACTGGCCCATGCCGACCAAAACGATGCGCTCCGAGATGCCGACCTTCCGGAGGATCTCGACGGGGACCGTGACGCGGCCCTGCTGGTCCGGCACGACGTCCAGGCTCTGGGCGCTGAGCCGCCGGATCTGATCGCGCCACTGCTCGTCGCCGCCCTGCAGCAGGGTCGCCGTGAACGACGCGTCCCACTCTTCCCGCGGGTAAAGAGCGAGGCACTTCTCCGACGCGATCGTCACCACGTACCGCTCGTCCTCGACCGTGGCGCCTCCGGACCTGAATCGCGCCGGCAGGTTGAAACGGCCCTTGCCGTCCACGACGCGCTCCTGCGCGCCCGTGAACGGGGGCCTCTTCCTGCTGTCGTCGTGGGTCCGGTCGCTCATGGCCTCTCGGGATCCCGTCGCTGGGGGGGCGTTCCTTTGGTCACCACTGGAAACCACTCATCACCAATGAACGCCACGGCACCTTAATCCTTCACCAATCATGGTGTCAAGGGGGTAAGAACGATTTTTCTAGAAAATCGTTATCTCGTTGAATGACAATGGATTGATCGAAATGCAGTGCGGGGAGCAGGCGGGAGTCAGGCGCGGAGCGAAAAATCGTCCCGCCTGGGCAGGAGCAGCCGTCTCCAGGACAGCGAGGCGACCCGGCGGAAGCGGGCCAGCATGACCGCGCTGCCGACGGCGTAGGCCAGGGAGGTGGCCAGCGCGGCGCCTTGCAGGCCGTGATCCGGGATCAGCGCCAGACCCGCCCCCGCGTTGACCGCCAGGGTGACGAGGCTGGCCTGGGTGTTCCAGGCGGAGCGGCCGCGGCCGATGAAGTCGCCCGCCAGCACGGCGCCCGGCGCGCAGGCCACGATGCCGGGCAGCAGCGCCCACAGGGCCGGCACCGCCGCGCGGTACTGCACCCCGAAGAGCGGGGCGAGCAGCAGCGGCGCGGCGACCGCCGTCAGGCAGGCGGCGACCGTCGTGGCCGCGAGCGCGACCCGCACGGCGCGCGCCGAGGTGGCGTCGCCCGCCTCCCGGTCCGGCGCCGCGGCGGACCAGACCAGCAAGGGCTGCAGCGCGCTCGGCAGCAGCCAGAGCACCTCGCCGATCATCACCGCCACCGAGTAGATCCCCACCGCCGTCGCGCCGTGCCAGGCCGCGACCAGGGCCAGGGCCAGGCGCATGTGCAGCAGCGAGACGACCGCGGACAGCTGCCCCTGCCAGCCGGCCCTCACGAGCCCCGCCCAACCGCCGGCGTGACGGACCGGCGCCGCTGCGGTCGCGCGGCCAGCTTGGCGCGCGGCCAGGACCGCGAACGCCGTGACGCCGGCCACCTGGCTGACGCAGAAGATGACCAAGGCCGCCGTGAGGCCGAAGGCGCCGGAGGCGAGCGCCGCCCCCAGCAGGGCCAGTTGCAGCAGGCCCCGGCCGAGGTTCACGGCGGTGCCCGTCCGCA
>JAURXS010000013.1 GCA_030654305.1 bacterium
GTGCGCCTGCAGCGGACCGTGCTGCGCGACGGGGTCGCGCCCGGCGCGGACCTCTGCCGCGAGGCGCTCGGGCACCTCGTGCCGACCATCGCCGCGCTCCGCCTGGCCGTTCGCGACGGCCCACCGGCGAGCCGCGAACTGCGGGACGTCCTGGCCGGGCTGACGCCGGGCGACCTCGACGCCGAACTCGCCAGGTACGGCCTGGTCTGCGCCGCCCTGCACCCCGGTCCCGAGGCCGCGACGCCGACCGACGGGCCCGCCGCCCCCCGCCTGCATCTCGTCTGACGGGGCACGCGGTCGCCTTGCCCATCCCGGGGCTTCCGTGCTACGTTGCCCCCCGTCACCTCCGCGACGCCGGCGCCGGCGCCGCCTGCCTGGACCCCGACGGAGCGGGAGCACGGATGCCGTCCCACACTTCCCCGCCGACCCGCCCGCGACGCATCTTCGCGGTCGTCTGCGCGACCGTCTGCGCGGTGCTGGCCCTGCTCGGCGCCGCCGCCGCGCGCGCCCAGAACGAGCTCACCCAAGACGCGCCCGTGTTCGGCGCGATCACCGTCGAAGGCAACACCTCCACGCAATCCGCGCTCATCCTGCACGAGCTCGGCTTCGCCGAGGGCGACCCCTTCGATTTCGAGGTCCTGGACCGGGCCTGGGAGCACCTGGAGGACCTGGGCTGGTTCGCCTACGTGGACCTGGTGGTCGACGACGAGGGCGGCGACGTCGTCCCGGTCACCGTGGTCGTCGAAGAAGACGCGACGATGCGCTACTACCCGATCATCGACTACGACCGCCGCTGGGACGTGCTGCTCGGCGCCCGCGTCTACGACATCAACCTCCGGGGCCGGGGCGAACGCCTCTCCCTCGCCGCCACCTGGTACGCGCGGCACGGCTACGACGCCGACTGGGAGCACCCCTGGCTGTTCGGCGTGGACGGCCTGTCCTGGGGCCTGGCCGCCGGCTGGGAGCGCGCCGACTTCGTCCACCGCGACACGGATTTCGACCGCTGGCAGCTCGGCACCCGGGTGCGCTGGGACTACCGCCGACCCCTGTTCGCGCAGGCCGAGCTGTCCGCCGGCGGCTTCCGCCAAGAGAGCGCCATGAGCGACCTGCCGGATCCCTGGCCGGCCGCGACGCGCCGTCGCGCGACGCTGCGCGGCACCCTCGGGCTCGACAGCCGCAACCAGCCCTGGTACCCCACGCGCGGCTTCTACCACCGGCTGATCGCCGAGCGCGTCCTCGGCGACGGGTTCGACGACTTCACGCTGCTGACCGGCGATCTGCGGGCCTTCCTGCCGCTGCCCTGGGACCACGTGCTGGCGCTGCGCACCTGGGGGCGGCGTGCCGAGGGCCGCGTCCCCCCCGAGGACCTGCTCTGGTGGGGCGGTCCCGAGACCCTGCGCGGCTACGGGTACGCCAGCGTGGTGGGCGACGAGGGCTTCCTGCTGAGCGCCGAGTACCGCTGGCCGCTGTTCCTGATGACGATCTCCGGCGACGGGCGCGTCATCGGCGTGGGCCTGCACGCCTTCTCCGACATCGGCGCGAACTGGTTCGACGGCGGCGGGCGCCACCCCCTGGCCAGCTGGGGCGGCGGCGCGCACATCAACATCTCGAACCACCAGTTCCGCTTCGAGCTGGCGGTGCCCGAGCACGATGACACGGTGTTCCAGTTCATGGACTCCTTCAATTTCTGAAGGGAGGTGAAGATGCTGCCCGGGGAGAAGGTCTACCTGACCCGCTTCGCCAAGAGCGCCGGCTGAGCGGCCAAGCTCGGCCCGGAGGGCCTCGAGGCGATCCTCGCGAATCTTCCCGATACCCGGCGTCCGGAGCTGCTGGTCGGCTACGAGACGTCGGACGATGCCGCCGTCTACGCGCTGACCGCCGAGCACGCCCTGGTCGCCACGGCCGACTTCATCACCCCGGTGCTGGACGACCCGCGCGCCTTCGGGGCGGTGGCGGCCGCCAACTCCCTGAGCGACGTCTACGCGATGGGCGGAACGCCGCTGGTCGCGCTGAACCTCTGCGGCTTCCCCGAGAAGGCGCTGCCGCCCGAGGTCATGGGCGAGATCTTCGCCGGCGCCGCCGACGTCTGCCGCGAGGCGGGGGTCGTGGTCGGCGGCGGCCACACCGTGCGCGACGACGAGGTGAAGTTCGGGCTCGCGGTGACCGGGGTCGTGCACCCGGACCGCATCCTGCGCAACAGCGCCGCCCGCCCCGGCGACCTGCTGGTGCTGACCAAGCCGCTGGGCACCGGCGCGCTGGCCGCGGCCCTGAAGAAGGGCGCGCTGCCCGAGACGGGACCGGACTACGCGGCCCTCGTCGCCACGATGATCTCCCTGAACCGCTGCGGCGCCTTCCTGCACGCCTGCGGGGTGCGGGCCTGCACCGACGTGACCGGGTTCGGCCTCGCGGGGCACGCCGCCGAGATGGCGCTGGGCGCCGGCCTGCGCTTCCACCTCGACACCGCCGCGCTGCCCCTGCTGCCCGACGCGGTCGGCCTCTGCGGCCGCGGCTTCACCTGCGGCGGCACCAGCTCCAACCGCGCCTTCGGCGCCTCGCGCGTCGGCTACGCGCCGTCGCTCGGCGAGGACCTGATCGGCCTGGTCAACGACCCCCAGACCTCCGGCGGCCTGCTTTTCGCCGTCCCGCCCGAGCGCTGCGAGGAGGCCCGCGCGGCGGCCCTGGCCCACGGCGCCCTCTGCGCGGCCGTCGTCGGCGAGGTCGGCCTACTTCCCCCCGGTTCGACTCCTCTTTTCTTCGGATAAATCGAATCTCCAGGCGCCTTCCCGCTCAAGAGCGCCCATCCCGGGCCGATAGCTTCATCACATCCGGACTTGGCGGCGCGACCCCGGTGAGGAGATCGAGGGGACCGGGAGACGCGACGGGAAGGATTCCGGGAGAGATCGAGGAGGAGCCTCACTTGTCGACTGCCACCCTGTCCCTGAAGACCATCCACCCTCGCGACCTCAAGCTGGTCGTGAAGGAAGTCCCCACGCTGCCCATCGTCTACCAGCAACTGTTCAGCAAGATGAGCGATCCCCAGGTCTCGGTGCCGCAGCTCGCCGAGATCGTCTCGCGCGACCAGGCCCTGACCACCAAGATCCTCAAGCTCGTCAACTCGGCGTTCTACGGCTACAAGCAGGAGATCAACACCATCAGCCGCGCGATGGTGATCCTCGGCTTCCGCACGGTGCGCAACGCGGCGCTGGCCATCAGCGTCTTCGACTACGTGGCCGGCATGGAGGAGGACAGCCGCTTCCCGATCGAGGACTTCTGGAAGCACAGCCTCTGCACCGCCACGATCTGCAAGATCCTGGGACAGGAGACCGGCATCAAGCAGCAGGAGGAGACGTTCACCGCCGGCCTGCTGCACGACATCGGCAAGCTGATCATGAAGAAGTACTTCACGGAGGATTTCGACGAGGTCTGCAACCACGCGCTGAACCACGGCCAGAGCTGGATCGCCACCGAATCCGAGCTGCTCAGCGTCGACCACACCAACGTCGCCAAGGCGGTGCTGCGCAGCTGGAACTTCCCGGCGAACCTGGTCGAGTCGGTCCAGTGCCACCACAGCCTGAGCTCCGGCACCTCCTACCCCGGCCTGGTGGCCCTGGTGAACGTGTCGGACCACCTCTCCTACCTGCTCGGCATGGGCGCGCCGGCGAGCCTCGCGGCCGCCGACGTCGATCCCTGGGCGCTGAGCGAGCTGAACATCACGCTGGAGAGGGCGATGCGGCTGCAGGACAAGTTCCTCGAGGAGACCAACCAGTCGCTGGAGATCATGCAGATCATCCAGTAGGGACGCGGCGATCGCGAAAGCCCCGGTCCGGCTCGCGCCGGGCCGGGGCTTTCCACGTCCGGGAACAGATCAATCGACGGCGTCTTCGGGGAGCGGGGCCGTCAGCTCCGGCGCCTGCGGCAGCCGCAGCGCCTTCTCGATGGGCGGGATCTCGGGCAGACCCTCGCCGACGGCCGCGCCGAGCTGCTCGAAGCGGCGAGCCTGCGGCAGGACGTTGCGCTCCAGCGAACCCAGGAACTTGTTGTAGCTGTCGACCGAGCGGTCGAGGTGCTGGCCGTGCCTCGCGAGGTGCTCGGCCATCGTGCGCAGCCGCCCGTAGAGGTCGCGGCCCAGCACGCTGATCTCGAGCGCGCTCTCGGTCAGCTTCTGCTGGTTCCAGCCGTAGGCCACGGCGCGCAGCAGCGCGATCAGCGTGGTGGGCGAGGCGGGGATGACCTTCTCGTTGACGCCCTTCTCGATGAGCGACGGGTCCTGGGCCAGGGCCTGGCCGAAGATGTTCTCCCCCGGCAGGAACATCACCACGAACTCGGGCGACGGCGCGAACTGGCTCCAGTAGTTCTTGAGCCCGAGCTTGCGCATGTGGTCCTGGATGTGGCGGGCGTGATCGGCGAGCAGCGCGCGCCGGCGGTCCTCGTCCACGGCCTCGACGGCCGCGAGGTAGGCGTCCAGGGGCGCCTTCGCGTCGACCACGACCTGCTGCCCGCCGGGCAGGCGCACGATCATGTCGGGCCGCAGCCGGCCGTCCTCGCCCTCGACCGAGGCCTGCTCCACGAAATCCACGTAGTCCAGCATGCCCGCCATCTCGACGACCTTGCGCAGCTGCAGCTCGCCCCAACGGCCGCGCACCTCGGGCCGGCGCAGGGCCTGCACCAGGTTGGAGGTCTCGGACTTCAGGGCGCGCTGGTCGTCGTTGACCGTGCCGATGAGCCGCACGAGGTCGGCGTGCGTCGCCGCCCGCTGCTTCTCGAGCTGGGTGATCTCGAGGGTGACCTTGGCGAGGGTGTCGCCGATGGGCTTCACCAGCCCCTCGACGGCTTGCTGGCGCTGGGCCAGCTCGCCGGCGGCGCGGGCCACGACCTTCTCCAGCTCCGGGCGCGCGAGCTGCAGGAAGCTCTCGTTGTTCAGGCGCAGCGCGTCGGCGGCGACGGCCAGGAAGGCGTCGCGCTGCGCGCCGCCGTCGCGGTCGCGCCGGGCCAGCTCGTCCTCGAGGCGCGCGGCCTTCTCGCGCAGGGTCGCCTCGCGCGCCCGGGCGAGCAGGTGGACCAGGACCCCTCCCGCCAGCAGTCCGGCCAGGGCGGCGAGCAGCGCGTCCACGCGCTAGTCCTGTTCGCGGATGAGGTTGGTCAGACCCATCTGGTCCTCGAGGCGCTCGACGAGGATGGTGCGGGTCAGGGAACAGGCTTCCGTGATCTTCTGGGAGCGCAGGCTGTAGTAGACGTTGATGCCGTCCTTGCGCGTGTTGACGACGCCGGCCTGCCGCAGCACGGCCAGGTGCTGCGAGGTGTTGGCCTTGGGGATCTCGAGCCGCTCGGCCAGCTCGTTGACGCAGATCTCGCCCGCTTCCTTCAGGATGTCCAGGATCTCGAGACGCTTCGGGTTCGAGAGCGTCTTGCACAGTTCGGCTTGCATCTCGTAGAGCTTCTTGTCCACGTCGGACCCCTTG
>JAURXS010000014.1 GCA_030654305.1 bacterium
GGCAGCGGCGGGACGCGCTGGGCGATTCCCTGCGCGAGGCCTGGAGCCCGCTGACGGCGCGCGTCGCGGCCGATTCCGCACTCGCCGATTCCGCCGCCGCGAACTCCTTCGCGACCTCCACCTGGGCCGACAGCGCCGGAACCGACAACGCCGCGGCGGCGCCGACCGACAGCCTCGCCGCCGCGTCGGCGGATTCCCTGCCGTCGACGCCGGCCGCCGCGCCGCCCCGCGTGGTCGCGCCCTCGGCCGACGAACTGGCCGTCCTGGCCGCCCTGCCCGCGGGCGACCGCAACCTGGTCTTCGCCGACGGGTCGCACTGGCCCCTGGTGCTGCGCGTCGTGACGCGGGGCCGCGTCGAGTACGCGGTGGGCGCCGACGGCCTGCGCAACGCCCCCGACGTGCTGTGGACCGCCCGGCCGGCGGGCCTGCCGCCGGAGGGCGTGACCGCGGGCGTCGTCTACCCGCTGGG
Organism: bacterium; assembly: GCA_030654305.1. Classification (NCBI taxonomy): domain Bacteria; species bacterium. Next base: position 470 of record JAURXS010000014.1, read on the forward strand.
CTGGCGCAACGTCTCGTACTGGGGCGCGCGCGACCATTTCCTGCTGAAGCTCTCCGCCGCCGAGGACGTCACCGTCACCCTCAACGGCCGGCCCGTGCCCATCCCCACGCGCCTCGTCGGCCGCGAATGGGTCCTGGACCGCTCGTTGCTGGACCGTTAGGAACCGTGGTGAGCGCCTTCCGCCTGCAGGCCCCGTTCGAGCCCCGCGGCGACCAGCCGGCGGCGATCCGCGCGTTGACCGCCGGCCTGCTCGAGGGCCGCGCGCGCCAGACCCTGCTGGGGGTGACCGGCAGCGGGAAGACCTTCACGCTGGCCAACGTGATCGCCGAGACCGGCCTGCCCACCCTCGTCTTCAGCCACAACAAGACGCTCGCCGCCCAGCTCTACGGCGAGTTCAAGGGCTTCTTCCCCGACAACGCCGTGGAGTACTTCATCTCCTACTACGACTACTACCAGCCGGAGGCCTTCGTGCCGGCCACCGGCACCTACATCGAGAAGGACGTCAGCATCAACGAGGAGATCGAGCGCCTGCGCCTGCGCGCCACGTCCTCGCTGCTGACGCGCAAGGACGTCATCGTCGTGGCGAGCGTGTCGGCCATCTACGGCCTCGGCAACCCCGACACCTTCCACCGCAACATCCTGTCGCTGCGGACCGGGCAGCCCCTGGAGCGCGACGATTTCCTGCAGCGGCTCGTGGGGATCCACTACGAGCGCCGGGACGAGGGCGGCTACGGCACCTTCCGCGTGCGCGGCGACACCGTCGACGTCCGCGCCGCCTTCGACGAGCGCGTGCTGCGCGTGGAGTTCTTCGGCGGGACGATCGAGCGCCTGGGTTTCGTCGATGGCCTGACCGGGCGCCCCCGCCTGCTCGTGACGGAGGCGCAGGTGCACCCGGCGCGGCAGTTCGTGGTGGAGAAGGACCGCCTCGAGGCGATCCTCGACGACATCGGCCGCGACCTCGAGGCCCGGCTGGCCGAGTACGACGCCGCGGGCCGCGCCGTCGAGGCCCAGCGCCTCGCCTCGCGCACCCGCTACGACATGGAGATGATCCGCCAGGTCGGCTACTGCAACGGCGTCGAGAACTACTCGCGCTACTTCGACGACCGCAAGCCCGGCGAACGCCCGGCCTGCCTGTTCGACTACTTCCCCGACGACTTCCTGCTCGTGATCGACGAGTCGCACGTGACCGTCTCGCAGCTGGCGGCCATGTGGCGCGGCGACCGCTCGCGCAAGGAGACGCTCGTCGAGCACGGCTTCCGCCTGCCCAGCGCGCTGGACAACCGCCCCCTGCGCTTCGATGAGCTGGAGGGGCTGATGCCGCGGACCATCTTCGTCTCCGCGACGCCGGGCGACTACGAGATGGCGGCCTGCGACGGGGAGTTCGTCGAGCAGGTCATCCGCCCCACCGGCCTGATCGATCCGCCCGTGGACATCGTGCCGGTGGCGGGCCAGGTCGACGACCTGATCGGGCGGGCCCGCGCCGTCGTCGCGGCCGGCGGGCGCGTCCTGGTCACCACCCTGACCAAGCGCATGGCCGAGGACCTCAGCGAGTACCTGCAGCGCCTGGGACTGCGCGTCGCCTACATGCACGCCGACATCGCGGCCCTGGACCGCGTCGAGATCATCCGCAAGCTGCGCCTGGGCGAGTGCGACGTGCTGGTGGGCGTCAACCTGCTGCGCGAGGGGCTGGACCTGCCCGAGGTGGCACTGGTGGCCGTGCTGGACGCGGACCGCGAGGGGTTCCTGCGCTCGGAGCGCTCGCTGATCCAGACCGCCGGCCGCGCCGCGCGCAACGCCGAGGGGCGCGTCGTGATGTACGCCGACCGGATGACCGACTCCATGCGGCGGGCGATCGGGGAGATGGAGCGCCGCCGCGCCAAGCAGATCGCCTACAACACGGAGCACGGCATCACGCCGCGGACGATCCTCAAGACGCGCGAGGAGATCCTGCAGGCCACGCTGGCGGCGGGCGACGAGACGCGCAGCGGCGCCTCGCGGGCCCGGGACGCGGCCGTCCCCACGCCCGGCGCGTTGGCCGCCGGCCTGGCCCAGACCCCGCGCGAGATCGTCGAGATGCTGGAGGCCGAGATGGAAACCGCCGCCGCCGCGCTGGACTTCGAACTGGCTGCCGAGCTGCGCGACCGGCTCGAGGACCTGCGCGCCCAGTGGGGCCTGCCACAGCTCAAGACGGGTTAGGAGGAGCATGCCGGACCGACGCGACGACTACGGTTTCCCCCGCGGCGCCTGGCTCGAGACGCTGCTGGACGCGAGCCTGGCCGAGGACGTGGGCGCGGGCGACGCGACGACCGCCGTCGCCGTCGCGCCGGGCCTGCGCGCCGAGGGCTGGATCGTCGCCCGCCGCGACGGCGTCGTCGCCGGCCTGCCGCTGCTGCCGCTGCTGTACCGGCGCCTGTCCCCGGACGTGCTCGTCGAGCCGCTCGCCGCCGACGGCGAGCGCGTCGCCGCGGGGCGCCGCCTGGCGCGGCTCGTCGGCCCGGCGGCGCCCATCCTGACCGGCGAGCGCACGGCGCTGAACTTCCTGCAGCACCTCGGCGGCGTCGCCACCCTGACCTCCCGGTACGTCGACCGGGTGGCGGGCACGCGCTGCGCGGTGCTGGACACGCGCAAGACCCTGCCCGGCTTCCGCCTGCTCGACAAGTACGCGGTGCGCTGCGGCGGCGGCGCGAACCACCGGCTCGGCCTGTACGACCGCATCCTGCTGAAGGACAACCACTGGGCGGCGCGCGCGGCGCCGCTCGCGGACCTTGTGGCCCGCTCCCGGTCGCAGTTCCCCGGCCTGGTCGTCGAGGTGGAGGTCGACACGCTCGCGCAGCTGGACGAGACGCTGCCGCTGGGCGTGGAGTGGATCCTCCTGGACAACTTCGCGCCCGACCTCGCGGCCGAGGCCGTGCGCCGGCGGGACGCCGGTCCCGCGCGCGGACGCGCCACCCGCCTGGAGGCCAGCGGCAACGTGGACCTCGAGACCGTCGGCGCCTACGCGGCCGCCGGCGTGGACGCCGTGTCGGTGGGCCGCCTCACGCACTCAGCCCCCGCCTGGGACCTGGGGCTGGATTTCGCGCCGCGGGAGGGGAACCCGTGATCCCCCAGATCGGTCGCGACTGGTTCGGTCTCACGAGCTTCGATCCCGGTCCCGAGCGGACCGCGGGCGGGTTCCTCTACGTGCTCGAAGAGGTGGGCTCGACCAGCGATTTCCTGCTCGGCCGCGGCGCGCCGTCGACCGGCCGGCTCTGCCGCTGGGACGGCTGGGGCTGGCAGGCCGGGCAGCGGCAGCTCCTGCAGCCGCCCGCCGACGCCCGGCCGGGCAGCGTGGCGGTCGCCCGCCGCCAGAGCGCGGGCCGCGGCCGGCTCGGGCGCCGCTGGCACGGGCAGGGCGGCCTGCTGATGTCCTGGAACATCGACCCGGTGCCGTCGCCGCCCGTCGCCGGCCTGGCGGTCTGGACGGGCCTGACCGCCGTGCTCGCCCTGGAGGAGCTGACGGGCCTGCCGGTGCGCCTGAAGTGGCCCAACGACGTCTTCCTCCACGGGCGCAAGCTCGGGGGCATCCTGCTGGACTTCATGGTGCTGACGCCGCGGCCCCGCCTGGTGGCGGGTCTCGGCCTGAACGTCGGGCGCCTGCCGGTGGACCTCCCGCCCGACGTGCGCGCGCGGGCCGCGGTCCTGCCACCGGACCCCGCGCGCTGGCGGACGCTGGGCGATCTGGCCGGGACGGTGCTGCGCCGCTGGGACGACGGGCTGGAACGGTTCCTGTCCGCGGGCTGGGACGACTACCGCAGCGATTACGATCGCGTCGACGAACTGGCCGGCCGCCGCGTCGCGCTGGCGAGCGGCGGCGAGCGGCGCGAGGGTCTCGCGGTGGGGATCGACGACACCGGGGCGCTGCTGCTGCGGCACGGCGACGGGCGCGTGTCGACGGCGCTGGCCGGGGACGTGCACGTGCTCGGCATCGGCCCGACGTCGCCGCCGGGATCGGGGAGGGGTTGACCATGCTCGTGGTGGACGTCGGCAACACCCGCACCAGCGCGGCCGTCTGGTCGCCGGCGGACGCGACCGACACCGACGGCATCCGCTTCGCGGAGCTCGTGCACCTGCCCACGCCGCGCGACGGCGACGGGCGGGCGCGGCTGTGCGACGGGCTCGCCGAACTGGCGCGCCGCCACGACCTGCGGCGCGCCGCCGTCGCCTCGGTCGTGCCCGAGGTCACCGCCGTGCTGCTGGCGGGGCTGCCCGGCGCCGTCGCCGCCGACCACGCCTCGCCGCTGCCCTTCGCGACTGCCCTGGCCGAGCCCGCCGCCACGGGCGCGGACCGCTTCTGCGACATGGCGGCCGCGGTCGGCGCCGGCCTGCGTGACGCGCTCGTGGTGGACATGGGCACCGCCACCACGTTCAACGTCCTGCTGGGGGGCGTCTTCGTCGGCGGGCTGATCGCTCCCGGGGCCGCTCTCGCCGCCCGCGCGCTCGGCGAACGGGCCGCGCGCCTGCACCCGGTCGTGCCCGCGCCGGTGCCGGCCGAGGCGCAGCCCGACACCCACGGCGCCCTGGTCGCCGGCTGCTATCTCGTCGGCGTCCACGGCGTGGTCGGGACGGTCGGGGCGCTGCTGGACCGCCACGGCGCCCTGACCGTGGTGCTGACCGGCGGGCAGTTGGGCCTGCTCGGCGACGACGCGGCGCCCTTCCCCGGCACCGGGCGCTGGCGGCGCGACC
>JAURXS010000015.1 GCA_030654305.1 bacterium
GTAGGAGAAGGCCTTGCCGTCGGGCAGCCACGCCAGCTGGTCGGGCGCGGGCGCGCCGCGCCAGTCGAACGCCAGCGAACCGTCCTTCACGCGGCGCACCTCCAGCCAGCTCTCGCGCTTCCCGTCGGGCGCATAGGCGCCCAGCGACAGCGCGACCAGCTCGCCGTCGGGGGAGACGGCCAGCGCGGTCGCCTTCGGGGCGTCGAGTTCGTCGCGGATGTCGGTGGGGCGGGTCGGGACCAGCGTCGTGGCAAAAGCCGGTGCGTCGCTCTCCAGGGCGAGCGCCGCCTTCAGCGTCCAGGGCTCCGTCAGCGCGGGGTCGCGCAGCGCGCGCACGGCCAGGCGGCGCAGGCCCGGCTCGAGCTTCAGCGCCGCGGTGCGCAGGCCGTCCTTGTCGGCCAGCACGACGGGCGCGCCGTCGAGCCAGACCTTCAGCGGGTGCTTGCCCTCCAGTTCGAGGGTCGGCTCGACCCCGCGGCTCGCCACGAGGTAGGAGAACAGCCAGGCTTCGGCGGCGCCGCCGGACTCCAGCGTCATCGCGCCGGCCGCGGTCGCGACCCGGCGCCAGCCGTCGGCGCCCTCGCGCGGCCGCAGCCGCCCGACGTCGCGGGCGGGGAAGTCCAACAGGTCGGCCAGGGCGACCTTGCCGGGGTCCTCGTCGTGGAAGGCGGGCAGGGCGACCGGCGCGGGGCCGGACACGAGCCAGGCCTCGACGGGGACGGTGACGCGCTCGGCGGCGACGGCCGTCGCGGCGGCGAGCAGGATGGCCGGCAACAGCAGGCGGGCGGCGGACTTCATGGCTCCTCCAGGCGGGGCGGTTGGGGGTTCGGGAACCCCGGGATCCTGCCATGGCCGGCCCCGGCGCTCAACCGATTGCTTTTTCACGGCGCCGACCGCATTCTACAGCGGTCATGAACTACCGACGCGCCCTGAAACGATCCTGCCTGTTCCTGCGCCGCCTGCAGCGGGAGATCGGCTACGACGACTGCATGGGCATGGCCGCGCAGATCGCCTACTACATGATGCTGGCCCTGTTCCCCTTCATCCTGTTCCTGCTGAGCCTGATCAGCTACCTGCCGATGCTGCAGCCGGACCTGGTGCTGAGCGTCCTGAGCGAGGCGCTGCCCGGGGACACGTACGATCTGGTGGCCGGGACGGTCCGTTCGCTGCTGGTGCAGCGCGGCGGCGGGCTGCTGGGCCTGGGCCTGATGGCCGCGCTGTGGTCGGGCTCGATGGGCGTGGGCGCCCTGATCACGACGATCAACCGGGCCTACAACATCCACCCCAAGCGCAACCTCGTGCACCAGAAGGTCCTGTCCATCGTGCTGACCCTGGCGCTCAGCGGCTTCGTCATCCTGTCCACCGCCCTGGTGCTGCTGGGGCCGGACCTCACGCACGATTTCTTCCGCCTCCTGGGCCTGGCCGGCGACAGCCAGAACTTCTGGCTGACCCTGCGCCTGCCGCTGGTGCTGCTGCTGAACCTGCTGGCGTTGTCGATCCTCTACCACTACGCGCCCGAGGCGAAGCAGCGCTACGTGTGGGTGCTGCCGGGCACGGTGACCGCCACCGTCCTGTGGTTCGGCGCCTCGTCGCTGTTCCGGCTGTTCCTGCGCAACTTCAGCTCCTACAACCTGACCTACGGCTCGATCGCCACGTTCATCATCCTGATGGTCTGGCTGTGGCTGTCGGGCTTCATCTTCCTGCTCGGCGCCGAGATCAACGCCCTGATGCAGCGCGTCGACCACTACGAGGACCTGCCCCGCGTCCGCGGCCGGGTCCGCTGGCGCATGCACCGCCACTGAACGTCCCCGTTCCGGAGGGATCCATGCCGCAGCACACCGTGACCTGGGAGGGCGGCCGCCGCTTCACGGGCCGCACCGCCGACGGCCGCGAGAGCCGCTTCGACGTCCCGGTCGCGATGGGCGGCGACGGCACGGCCCCCTCGCCGATGGAGGCCGTCCTGCACGCGCTGGCCGGCTGCGCGGCCGTCGACGTGGTCGCCATCCTGGAGAAGATGCGCTGCCCGCCGGCGTCCCTGCGCGTGGAGGTCGACGCCGAGCGCGCCGCGGACCACCCGCGGGTCTACACGTCGATCGACGTGCTGTTCGTGGTGACCGGCGAGGTGCCCGAGAAGAAGCTGGCGCGGGCGATCGAGCTGTCGTCCGGCACGTTCTGCTCGGTGGGGGCGATGCTGGGCCGGACGGCGCGGATCACCCACCGCTTCGAACTGCGTTGATCGCCGCCGCGGCGCGTGACATGATCGCGCGGACGCGCACCCAAGGAGCCTGTCATGCGTGACTTCCTCTCGTTCCACCCCTGGCGCCCCCACCCCTGGCACGGCCTGACCGCGGGCCCGCAGCCGCCCGAGCTGGTGCACGCCTACATCGAGATCACGCCCTTCGACGTGATCAAGTACGAGATCGACAAGACGACGGGCTACATGCGGGCCGACCGGCCCCAGCGCTCGTCGGCGCAGCCGCCGGCCCTCTACGGCTTCGTGCCGCGCACGTACTGCGGCCCGCGCGTCAGCGCCCTCTGCCCCAAGGCCTCGGTGGGCGACGGCGACCCGCTGGACATCTGCGTGCTCAGCGAGCGGCCCATCGCGCGCGCCGAGGTCGTGCTGAACGTCCGGGTGATCGGCGGCTTCCAGATGATCGACAACGGCGAGGCCGACGACAAGATCGTGGGCATCCTGCACAACGACCTGATGTGGGACCGCGTCCGCGACATCCGGCAGGCGCCCGAAGCGCTCATCGAGCGCCTCGAACACTACTTCACCACCTACAAGCTCGTGCCCGGCCACAAGTCGAAGCAGACGATCGCCAAGACCTACGGCGCCGTCCACGCCCGTAAGGTCGTCACCGCCGCCATCCGCGACTACGACGAGACCTTCGCGAAGCTGTCGGGCACCGGCGGCGACCCGCCCCGCTCGCCCGCGACCCCGGCCCGCAAACCCCGCCGCGCCTGAGCGGGCGGGACCTGCCATTTACGGGGCCTGCCCGTTGCCCTGCCTCGCGAATTGGGGTAGAGTGGTTGCCCCCGCACCGAACGACCCCGTACCCGATCCCTCTGACCGAGGAGACTCGTCATGTTGCGTCGTATTCCGTTGTCGTTATTGACGTTGGCTGCGGTGGCCCTGCTGGCGGCCCTGCCGGCGTCCGCCCTGGACGTCGACCCGGGGCTGCGGGCGGCCCTGGCCGCCAAGGCCGACGGCGGCACCGTGCCGGTCCTGGTGCTGCTCCCCGGCGACGCCGGCCTGGAGTCCCTCGCCCCGTCGCTGGAGGGCCTGACGCCTTCGGCCCGCCGCGCCGCGGTCATCGACGCGCTGCGCGGCCGTGCCGCGACGGCGGAGGCGCCCGTGCGCGCCGCGTTGCGGGCGGCGGCGGCCGCGGGGCGCGTCGAGAAGGTGCGCTCGCTCTACGTGGCCAACGCCCTGCTCTTCGAGGCCGACGCCGCGGCGGTGGCCGTCCTGGCCGCCGACAAGTCCGCCGGCGTCATGCGCCACGACCGCGACTACGACCTGATCTCCTCGGTGATGGACTCCCGCGCCGCCGACGCGCCGGCGACGACCGGCGAGAGCCCCCTGCTGGCGAACGTCTGGAGCATCGGCTGGATCAACGCCGACGACGTCTGGGCCCTGGGCTACCACGGCGACGGCATCGTCGTCGGCCACATCGATTCGGGCGTCTGGCTGGCGCACCCCGACATCGCGAACCGCCTGTGGACCAACCCCGGCGAGATCGCCGGCAACGGCCTCGACGACGACGCCAACGGCTACGTCGACGACGTCCACGGCTACGACTTCGGCGACCTCGACGGCAACCCCAACGACGACTCCGCCAGCCCCGGCCACGGCACGCACACCGCGGGCACCGTCGCCGGCGACGGCACCGGCGGCACCGCCACCGGCGTGGCGCCCGGCGCGCAGATCATGGCCTGCAAGGCCTTCAACAGCGCCGGTTCCGGCAGCTTGGGCATGATCTGGCAGTCCTACCAGTACATCCTGGAGAACGGCGCGCGGCTGATCACCATGTCGCTGGGCGTCCCCGGCGACCTGGACCCCTCGCTGATGCGCGCCGAGCGCGAGACCTGCAACGTCATGCGCACGGCCGGCATCACCATCTTCAACTCCTCGGGCAACGACCACGCCACCTACGAGCCCCCGATCGAGTGCGGCCTGACCGCGCGCGTCCCGGCCCCCTGGAACGCCATCGACGGCACGCGCTACTCCTCGACCGGCGGCGTGGTGGCCGTCGGCGGCACCGGCTACATGTCCAACGCCGGCTACACCGCCTCGTCGTGGGGGCCCGTGAAGTGGGACAACGTCGACCCGTGGAACGACTGGCCCTACCTCCCCGGCGTCGGCCTGCTGAAGCCGGACGTCTCGGCCCCGGCGGTCAACGTGAACTCGCTGGTGCCCCCGAGCGGCTACTCGGGCAACACCTGGAGCGGCACCTCGATGGCCTGCCCGCATGCGGCCGGCGTCGCGGCGCTCATGCTGCAGAAGAACCCGACCCTGTCGCCGGCCGGCGTCGACTCGATCATGGAGCTGTCGTCGCTGGACCTCGGCACCGTCGGCAAGGACAACCAGTTCGGCACCGGCCGCATCGACGCGCTGGCGGCCGTGAACATGGTCCCGGCGACCCAGGCGCCGCAGCTGTCGTGGAGCTCCTTCGAGATCCTGGACGCGACCGCCGACGGCGTCATCGACCCGGGCGAGGCGTTCGACGTCGTCTTCACGCTGGCCAACACCAGCGCGCTGGTCGCGGCCACGTCCGTCACGGGCGGCCTCGCGGTCGTCGCGGGCGGGCCCGCCGCGGTCACCGAGGGCGCCGCCGTCTTCGGCGCGATCGCGGCCAACGGCGGCACGGCGGACAACGCCGCCGACGTCTTCTCGCTCGTGGCGGACCCGGGCGCGGCCCAGGGCGCGACCTTCACCATGCTGCTGACGGTCACGGCCCAGGACGGCTACGAAGTGACGTTCGACGCCGAGTACTTCGTCGGCCTGCCCGAGTGGCGGACGCACGACGCCGGGAACGTCCTGGCCACGGTCACCGACACCGGCTCGCTGGGCTACACCTTCGCCACGCAGGCCGAGGGCGCGGGCTTCGGCCCCGCCGGCGCCAACGGGCTGTACGTCGGCTCGTTCTGGGGCGGCGCCACCGTGAGCTACGTGTGCAACCACGACTACGCCGAGGGCGCCACGAGCTACGACTGGCAGACCGTCGCGACGCCCAACGGGCGCATGGCGGACCTGGGGACCGCGATCGCCGACCAGCAGTTCCAGGCGATCTTCAAGGATTCCGGTAACATCGTGCCGCGCAACATCACGGTCACCCAGGAGAGCTTCGCCTTCGCCGACGCGCCGAACGACGACTTCGTCATCCTGCGCTACACGGTGCGCAACAACGCGGCGACGACGATCAGCGGCTACTACACCGGCATCTTCTGCGACTTCGACATCGACGATTCGTCGCTGAACCGCGGCGCCGTCGACGCGACGCGCCGCCTCACCTACATGTACCCCGACGCCGGCGGCTACTACTACGGCATCGCCCTGCGCGAGCCGACCACGGCCAAGAACCTGACGCTGATCTCCAACCCGACGCAGGTGTATCCCAACGGCTACATCAGCGACACCACCAAGTTCCGCCTGCTGAACGCGACGATCTCGACGCCGACGACCACGACGGCCAACGACTGGTCGGCGCTGACGTCGGCCGGACCGGTGTCCATCGCGTCCGGCGCCGAGGCCGTCTTCCTCTACGCGCTGGTGTGGGGCGAGAGCCTGGCCGACCTGCAGGCCAACACGGACGCGGCCCTGACCGTCGACCTCACCGCGCCGACGCCGGTGGCCGACGCCGGCCTGCCGCGGGCGCTCTCCCTGGCCCAGAACTCTCCCAACCCCTTCAACCCGCAGACGACCATCGTCTTCGCGCTCGACCGCGCCGCCGGCGTGCGGCTGGGCGTGTACGACCTCCAGGGCCGCTTGGTGCGGACCCTGGCCGAGCGCGTCTACGCTCCGGGCGAGCACAGCGTCGTCTGGGACGGCCGCGACGAGTCCGGTTCGGAGATGCCCTCGGGCCTCTACCTGTACCGGCTCGAGGACGGCCGGCGGACCCAGACCCGCAAGATGGTGCTGGTGCGCTGAGGCGCCCATCGCCGCGGCGACCGGACGGCCCCCCTCCCGCGACGGGAGAGGGGCCGTCGCCGTTGACGGCAGGGGCCGATGGCCCCATGCTGGGGCCATGGAGACGCGACCCTTCCGACAGAACGTCGTGTTCGGAGCCGGCGCCCTCGGCAGCTGGATGGGCGCGCGCCTCGCGCCGCCGGCCGTGCTGGTGGCCCGCGGCGAGCACGCGCTGGCGATGCGCGCCTCGGGCCTGCGGCTGGCCGGCATCGAGAACGCCGTCGTGCCGGTGGCCGTGGCCGACGCCTGCCCGCCCCTGGAGGCGGACGCGCTGCTGCTGGTGACGGTCAAGGTGATCGATCTGGCGGCCGCGGCCCGCGCCGTGCGCGACCGGTTGCGCGAGGACACCGTGGTCGCGGTGGTCGCCAACGGGTTCGCGCCGCAGGAGATCCTGGGCGAGGCACTGGGCCGGCCGGTCGTGAGGGTCGTGGCGGAGTTCGGCGCGACGATGGACGGCCCGGGACGCGTGTCGGCCTGGGGCGGCCGCGCGCTGCTGCTGCACGGCGTGCGCGAGGACCGGGTCGCGGCGGCGCTGGCGCCCACCGGCCTGCGCGTCGAGCGGATCGACGACCTCGCGCGGCATTCGTGGGAGAAGCTGGCCCTGAACTGCGTGGCCAACCCGCTGGCCGGCCTCACCGGCCGCCGCAACTGCGACCTCGCCGACGACGACCTGGCCGACCTGCGGCTGGCCGTGGCCCGCGAGGTCATGGAGGTGGCGGCCCGCGACGGCGTCGACCTGCCCGACGAGCTGCCCGAGCGCATCGACCTCGTGCTGGCGCGCTCGCGCAACCTCAACTCCATGGCGCAGGACCTGGCGCGGGGCCGTCCCACCGAGATCGAGCACCTCAACGGCTTCGTCGCGCGGCAGGCCGAGGCGTTCGGGATGGACGCGCCGCTGAACCGCTGGCTCGCCGCGCTGATCCGCCTGCGCGAGGGGAAGACCGACTAGCGCCTTCGTCCCTACTCCCGCCTTCGCGCCTGCCACGCCAGCCCGCCCACGATCAGCGCCAGCCCGCCCAGCGTCGCCGGCCGCACGGCCTCGCCCAGCACGAACTGGATGAAGACCAGCGACAGGAACGGCGACAGGAAGATGAGGTTGGCGACGCGCGAGGTGTTCTCCGCCAGCTTCAGCGCCGTCAGCCAGATCACGAACGTGACGCCCATCTCCACGACGCCGACGTACAGCGCGCCCAGCAGGCCCGGTCCGTCCGCGCCCAGGTCGCGCCGCGCCCAGCCGTACAGCAGCACCAGCGGTGCGCCGACGGCGAAGTTCACCAGCAGCCCCGACGCCGGCTCCAGCCGCGAGCGCGCGTTGCCGAGCCAGTAGAGCGCCCACAGCAGCGTGCTGCCCAGCGCCAGGGCCACGCCCGCCGGATCGACGCTCCGCCAGTCCCGCAGGTCGCCGCCGGTGCTGATCACCGCCACGCCCGCGTAGCACACCAGCCCGGCCAGCAGGTCGCGCGCGCGCGGGCGCTGCCCGAGCAGGGGCACCGACAGCCAGGTCAGCGTCAGGGCCCAGGTGTAGTTCAGGGGCTGCGCGACCTGGGCGGGCAGGCGGTCGTAGGCCTCGAACAGGATCAGGTAGTAGAGGCAGGGGTTGACGACGCCCAGCCCGGCCGCCAGCAGCAGGTCGCGCCGCGGCGCCCGCCGCAGGGCCGTCCAGCCGCGCCGCGCCGTCACCACGGCGGCCAGCACCAGCAGCGACACGGTCGCCGACCAGGCCAGCAGGGCGACCGGCGAGAGGTGCCGCAGCGAGAGCTTGAAGGCCGTCGCCACGGTCGACCACATCAGCACCGTGACGAGGCCCAACAGCGTGGCGCGGCGCTGGTCCTTCACGATGAAGCACCGGGTCGCGGGCCGACCGGCCGGGAGCGCCGCAGCGCGACGGCGGCCGCGGCGATCGCGGTCGCCGACAGGACGACGCCGACCCACCAGCAGGCCGCCGCGACCGGCGTCCCGGTGCGCACGACCAGTTCGTGGGCCCCGGGCTCCAGGCGGATCAGGATCCCGCCCAGGGGTGCCGGCGACCAGCCGACGGGCGCGCCGTCGACCTCGACGACCGTGCTCGGGTAGGGGTTCCTGGCGAGCCGGACCGCGCCCCACTCATCCGCGGGCAGCTCCAGTTCCCACCGGTCCGGCAGCACCCGGGCGCGCGTCCCGGCCACGGGGCGCGGGTCCGCCGCCGTCAGCCAGGCGCGGATCTCCGCGGCCAGAGCTTCGGCGTGCGCGGTCGCCAGACCGTCGACGCCCAGGCTCGCGTCGGCGGGGAGCGCGGGGGACGGGACGGACGCGTCGGCAAGCACGGCGACCGGCGAGGCCCGCGCGACGCGCAGCGCGCGATCACCGGGTCGGACCCGCCAGCCCTCGCCGGCGAAGGCCGAGGGATCGACGACCTCGCTCAGCGGTTTCGTGAACAGGAGATCGCCGATGTCGAAGAACCCCAGCAGCCGGGCGTCGTCCTCGTCGAGCTTCCCGCCCGCGGCGAGCTTGGCGCCGATCGTCTGGATGACCGCCGCCGTGTACCAGTACTCCCGGGGCGCGCCCTGGAAGAAGGGGCCGCCGGCGGCGGGAACGCGCCGCGTCGGCGCGTAGCTCCAGATGTTGCCGCGCAGCGGGGAGCCGGGCCAGGTCCTGAACTCGACCAGGCGGTGCCCGCCGTCGTCGGTCTCGAGGAGACGGTAGGCCTCGGCCCGGTCGTCGCGGGTGCGCGTGTAGCTGCTGAGCGCCTGGATGGGCAGCTGGTCCAGCACGGCGAACGCGATCAGCAGCACCGTCGCCGCGCGGAGTCCCCGGTCGCCGACACCCCGGTCGCCATCGCTCCGCGCGGACCAGCCCCGGACCGCGCCCGCGGCCAGCAGCAGGCCGCCGATGTGGATCAGGTCGAGACCGCGCTCCGAGGGGGCCAGCATGAACCACGGCGCCGCCGCGAGGACGAGCAGGGTCCGCCAACCCGCGCGCCCCGCCTCGGAGGTCCGCCGGATCCGCAACAGGCCCAGGCAGGCGAGGAGGCAGCTGGCGAGGCCGAGGTAGTGCCTCCCGAAGAAGTTCCAGCGCAGCGCGCCCAGGAACTCGGTCGGGTCGGGCAGGCGCGGCTGGAAGCCGGAGCCGAAGACCTGCGGGATCGCGCCGCCGGCGTCCGCTGCCGACGAGGTCCCGAACGGCCCGCTCAGGCGCGGCGCCTCGTGGAGCATGGGCGCCACGACGAGCAGCGCGAGCAGCGCGCCGAAGGCCAGGCCGCCGACGATCCCGACGCCGCGCGCGCGGGTGCCCGGTTCGCGACGCGACGCGGCGAACCGCAGGGCGGCGAACCCGGCGACGAACGCCAGGGCGGCTCGTGCCTGTCCCAGGTGCGTTCCCGCCAGCGCGCCGCAGGCCAGTCCGAGCAGCAGCGCGCCGCCGACGACGGCGCTCGTCCGGCGCGGTCGCTCGTCGGTGCGCGCCGGCGCGGCCAGGCGCTCGACCAGCAGCAGCGCGAAGGGCAGGACGCCGAGCAGCACGGCGC
>JAURXS010000016.1 GCA_030654305.1 bacterium
AGGAGCGCGAAGTAGGGGCGTTCCCGTCAGAACAGCAGCGCGACGATCCGCTCGAGTCCCGCGCGGTCGGCCTCGCCGAAGGCGTCCGGGCGCTCGGAATCCACGTCCAGGACCGCCACGACGGCCCCCGTGCGGTCCCGCACCGGCACGACGATCTCGCTGCGCGAGCGCGCGTCGCAGGCGACGTGGCCTTCGAAGGCGTGGACGTCGGGCACCAGCACCGTCGCGCCGCCGCGGACCCCGGCCCAACACACGCCTTCCGGCCCGCGCAGCACCGCGCAGGCCACCGGCCCCTGGTAGGGGCCGACCACCAGCGCCCCGTCGAGCACCCGGTAGAATCCCGTCCAGAAGTAGTGCGGCATCTTGTGGTGCAGCACCGCGACGGCGGTCGCCATGCGGGCGGTCGGGTCGTCGGTCTTCAGGAACAGCTCGGCCAGCTGGTCTCCGATGCGGCGGTAGCGCCCGGCGAGGCCGTCGCGGTCGTCGTGCATGTCGTCCTCCGGCGTGGCGGCTGGTGGCCGCGGGATCAGGTGAGGGCCGCGCTGTCGAGGTACGCCGGCACCGACGCCTCGTATCCGCACTCGCGGCGCAGGGACTCGGCGAAGGCGGCGGCGGTCTCGGGTTCGCCGTGGGTGACGAAGACGTGCCGGGGCTTCTCGCCCAGCGCGCGCGCCCAGCGCAGCAGCTCGCCGCGCCCGGCGTGGGCCGAGAACCCGTGGATCTCGGCCACCCGCGCCCGCACCGGCCGCATCGCGCCGAACAGGCGCACCTCGGGCGCGCCGTTCAGGATGTCGCGGCCCAGGGTGCCGGACGCCTGGTAGCCGATGAACAGCACCGTGCTCTCGGACCGACCCAGGTTGTGCTCGAGGTGGTACTTGATGCGGCCGCTGGTGCACATGCCCGACCCGGCGATGATGATCGCCGGCCGCTTCTGGAAGTTGATCGCCTGGGACTCCTCGCGGGTGCGGCAGAGCCGCAGGCCCGGGAAGTCGCTCAGGTGCCGCCCCTCGCGCAGCAGGACGCGGGCCTCCTCGTCGAAGAGCTCGGGGTGGCGCGCGAAGACCTCGGTGACCCTGATGGCCATCGGGCTGTCCACGAAGACGGGCAGGTCGGGCAGACGGCCCGCCTGTCGCAGCTGGTTCAGGTGGTAGAGCAGGTCCTGGGTGCGCTCGACCGAGAAGCTCGGGATCACCAGGTTGCCGCCCGCGGCCGAGGTTTCGAGGACCACGCGGGCCAGCGCCTCGGGCACCTCCCGCGGCGGGTCGTGGTCCTTGTCCCCGTAGGTCGATTCGATCACCAGGTAGTCGGCGAGGGCCGGCGGCCGCGGGTCCTCGAGGATGGGCATGTCCCAGGGGCCGAGGTCGCCCGAGAAGACCAGCGTCCGCCGGCTCCCGCCTTCGCCCAGGCGCAGGATCACCGAGGCGGCGCCCAGGATGTGGCCGGCGCCCGTCAATTCCAGCTCGATCCCGTCGGCCACCCGCACCGGGGCGCCGAAGGCGGCCTTCGTCAGGCGCTTGCGGACGGCGAGGGCGTCGCGGTGCGTGTAGAGAGGTTCCTCGGGGTGCGGCCCGCTGCGGCCCTCGCGCCGGTGCCGCTTGCGCTTGTTGCGGGCGTCCTCTTCCTGGATCGAGCCCGCGTCCTCCATGACGATCATGGCGATGTCGGCCGTCGCCGCGGTGCAGTGGATGCGGCCCGTGAAGCCGTCGCGCACCAGCTTCGGCAGCAGGCCGCAGTGGTCGAGGTGGCCGTGGGTCAGGACCACCGCGTCGATGTCCGCGGGCGCGACGAGGTCCGGCTGCCAGTTGCGCGCCTTGAAGCGCCACTCCTGGAACATGCCGCAGTCCACGTAGACGCGCTTGCCGCCGGCCTCGACGAGGTAGCGCGAGCCGGTGACGTTGCCGGCGGCGCCCAGGAAGGTCAGTCGGATGTCCACGCGGTACCTCCGCATTCGTTGGTGTGGCCGGTTCCGGACAGCACCTTGGACGGCTACCTGGCCAACCCAGGGTGTTGCATGGTGATCCAAGCTTCTACTTGCTCTTCGAACTCCGCAGCTTTGTCGATGAGTTCCGTTGCTTCCGTATCGGTGACGGTCTCAGCGCAATCGTAATCTACGATATTCCGTTTGCGACGGCAGGTGTCAAAGTAGATGGCGAAGCGGCGGTCGGCGGAAAGATCGGCGAGAGCGGCGTCGTCAAAGTCGCGAATCACAACGGAGCGCAGCCCGTCAATCTCCTGACGGCTCGTCTCGTGTCGCTGGGCTCGGCGCGTCTCCAACAACTGCGTCCAGTTCATCGAGACTCCCTAGGACAGGCAGTTTCTCACGCGCCATGACCTCGCGCAGGAAATGGTGCCCCGCGGCCAGCTTGTTTGCAACCTCTGCCTGCGTGTAGATCGTGGGATTGATCGGCCGCAGCAGGCGCTCTTCGGCTTTCTGGAGAGGTACGGCCAGTACGGCCAGACCCGTGTCGCCGATGATCATCAGATCGACATCGCTTGAACCGGATTCTTCGCCCCGGGCTAGTGATCCGTATACGAAGGCCCATGAGATCCGAGCCGAGAACGGCATGAGCGCTTCCCGGAGCACGTCGACCAGGCCGACGGTCTTCAGCATGAGTCCGCGGAGTTCGCTGAAGACCGGGCAACCGGGGTCAGGCTGGAAATAGACGCGGTTGCCATCGCGTCGCCGGCGCAGGATCCCCGCCGCCACCAACGCGGAAAGTTCCCGCTGCAGGCTCGAGGGCCGCACCTGCAGGTGGTTGGCCAGATCGCTCAGGTACCACCAGCGCTCGGGATTCAGCAGCGTGGTTCCCAGGATCCGGCTACGGGTCTGTGGCATAATCGTGTTGATAAAGAATGACTTACGCATAATGAATATAATCGTACGTAAAATCAGTAAGTGTCAAGTATAATTTCCAGTTCCGCCCGTCCGGGACGAGTCCTGATTGCCGCGATTGACGCCGGACACTAGACTGCGAAACGCTGGTGTACGCTCCGCACTTCGTCCGGGACCAGGAGAGTCGCATGACCGCAGCATCCGCACCCGCCGCCGCTCCGCAGACGGGCAAGACGACCTGGCGCTTCCCGCGCGCCTTCTGGACCGGCAACGGCGCCGAACTCTGCGAGCGCGCCGCCTACTACGGCACGTTCATCGCCCTGCGCACCTACCTGATCCGCGCGGTCGGGCTGGACGACGTCCAGGCGGGCGTCGTGGCCGGCCTGTTCGGCGGCTGGATCTACCTGATGCCCTTCTTCACCGGGGCGCTGGCCGACCGCATGGGCTTCCGCAACGCCCTGATGCTGGC
>JAURXS010000017.1 GCA_030654305.1 bacterium
CGGCAGGTACGTGTCCGCCCTGACACTGCCGGGGGCCGGGGCCAGATCGGCGGTCTCGAACACGTTGTAGAGGACAAGGTCGCGGCCGACGATCGCCGGGGCGACCACGTTGACGAGCACGGCGCCGTCGACATCCAGGCGCCCCGCCGTCACGCCGACCAGGACCGAGCCGCGGATGCTGCCGCCGCCGATGCGGCAATCGATCAGCAGGTTGCCGTCCCGGAATTCGGCCGCGCCGGCCGCGGGTGAGGCGAAGAACGCGTGCATCGCACCGGCTTCCTGATCATCGTCGAGGAGCCGGCGGACGCTGGCCCGGTAGTTCGCCAGCGTGCCGTAGTCCCACCAGTAGCAACCGGCGCCCACGTCGACGCAGCCGAACAGCGGCTCCCCGGCGCGGGCGCCGCGGAATCCCGCCACGAAGTCCGCCAGGCGCCGGTAGTGCGCGCGCGACCTCGCGGCCGGCTCTCCCTTGGCCGCCATCATCTCCAGATAGACCGGCTCGGGCAGGGTCATGGGCATCCAGAAATGGGGGTCGGTGTCGAGCTTGGCGGTCCGGGCCGCCAGTTCGGGCGCGAACTCGGCGTCCAGCGCCGCGAGCATGGCCGCCGCGAGGCTGAAGGAGCCGAGGCTCACGCCGATGCCGCCGTCGACGCGCATCACGCCGGCATCGACGAGGGCCACGGCGGCGGCGTGTGAGACCTTCTCCACCTGGACGGCGTCGCCCCCGGGGCCGACGGCCACCAGACCGTAGCGGTCGAGCCCGTCGCGGCGCCAGGCCGCGGCGTCGGGCATGACTCCCAGCTTGGCGAGGATGTCGACGTGGTGCCGGGGCCGGCCCGGCGGCGGTGCGGAGGGGATGAACACCTGGTCGCCCCAGAAGACGCTGAGCCGGCCGCGGCGCAGCGGGGCGTAGACGGCGGTCTGCCGGATCACGGCCTCGAGGATCGTCAGCGGTTCGACTCGGTCCCCCAGACGCACGAGCCCCGGCAGCTTCACCGCCGGCTTGTTGCCGCCTTCGCTGCCGGGCAGCGGGGCGAGCCGGGTGCCCTTGCCCGCCGTGTGGTAGAGACCGAGCGCGGCGCCTTCCCCGAGACGGGCCGCCAGATCGACGGCGTGCCGGTCGCGGGCCAGACGAGCGGCTTCGCGCACGGCGTAGAGCGTGCCCAGGCCGTTCCCGGCGCCGCCGGGCCAATCCTCGTGGATCGCCAGGATCAGGGCGTCCGGTCGGCACACCTGGCCGCGTCCGGCTTCCAGCCGGCGCTGCCAGTAGGCGGCCTGGTCGGCGGAGGTCGTCGAGACGATGATGACGTCCATGCCCGTACCGCCGTCCGCGGTGTCGAGGATGGATTGCAGGTTCGCGGCGATGCTCATCCGGCATCCTCCAGTCCGACCAGGGGCGTGTTCACGGCCGGGCCCCTTCCCCGATCAGACGGCGGTAGAGATCGAGCAGATTGATCTCCTGGCTGCGCCAGTTGTATTTCTCGTGCGCCAGATCGTGGGCGCGGACGCTCATCTGCGGTAACGACTCCCGGAGCGACAGCAACTTGCGCAGGCCCTCGGCGATGCTGTCGGTATCGGTCGCATCGACGGCGATCGCCGCGCCGGGAACGACGAACTCTTCGACGAAGGAGTCCAGGTTCGAGCAGAAGGTCGGCATACCCGCCGCCATGTACTCGTACATCTTGTTGACGCTGCTGTGCCGGATCGACAGGTGGTCCTGCGGGTTCGTGAGCATGTTCACGGCCACGTCGTACTGCGCCACCGCGCCCATCACCTCGTCCGGCCGCACGAGGCCGTGGAACACGACCCGCTCCCCGATCCCGAGCTCCTTCGCCAGCGTCTTGAGCTGCATCTCGGAATCCCGATACCCGAACGCGATCATGTGGAGATCGGTTCCGGGCACCCGCTGCATCGCACGCAGCAGGAGGTCGAGCCGGTTGCTCTGCAGATCGTAGCCGCCGCTGTACACGAGCCGCACCGTGCCGACCGGGGCGGCATACGGCCGGAGCGCGGCGCCACGGTCCACG
>JAURXS010000018.1 GCA_030654305.1 bacterium
GGGTCCTGCAGGTGCAGGTCGAGGTGGTCGCGGATCACCATGAGGTCGCCGGGGCGGTAGTAGCGGTTCAGGCCGCCGGCGGCGTTGGTCACCACGACCGCGTCCACGTCCAGGCAGGCCAGCACCGCGGTGGGCAGCAGCAGCTCGTCCCAGGGCAGGCCCTCGTAGGGGTGCAGGCGGCCCTGCATGACGACGACCCGGCGGCCGCCGGCCTCGCCGGCCACCAGGCGGCCGCGGTGCTCGGCCACGGTGGTCGTCGCCCAGCCGGGGATCCCGGCGTAGTCGATCGCGTGCGCCCCGTCGACCGCGTCGACGAAGTTGCCCAGGCCGCTGCCCAGGATCAGGCCGGTGCCGCCCGTGAAGCCGCGTTCGCGCAACCAGTCGGCCGCCTCCTGCACGCGACCGCGCCAGAGGTCGCTCAACCGGCCGGCGCGCCCGGCGTTGCGGTCCGCGGTCATACGACCTCCAGCTCGTCGAGGTCGAACTTGTCACGCAGGGACAGGAAGGCGCCGGCGGCCTCGCGGATCAGGTCGGCCTTGACCGCCTGCGGCAGGAACGCGCTCTTGAAGCCGTTGAGCAGCAGGGTCTCGGTCTCCAGCAGGTTCAGGTCGAAGGCGTCCACGGCGCGGCGCAGCTCCGACAGCAGCGACGTGCGGGCGAACAGCGTGTTGTCGGTGTTGAGCGTGACGCGCAGGCCCAGGTCCAGGTAGCGGCGCAGCGGGTGCTCCCCGACCGACGGGACCACGCCCGTCAGCACGTTGCTGGTCAGGCACAGCTCCAGCGGGATCCGCAGGTCGTTCACGTAGTCCAGCAGGTCCCGGTCCTCGTGCAGCCGCGTGCCGTGCCCGATGCGGTTGGCGCCGCAGTAGTGCAGGGCCTGGTGGATCGATTCGGGCCCGAAGCCCTCGCCGGCGTGGATGGTCGCGGCGAGGTTGTGGTTCATGATGTGGAAGAACGCCTCGCGGTGGTCCTTGGCGGGGAAGTCCCGCTCCGTGCCCGCGAGGTCGAACCCCACCACGCCGCGGCCCTTCCAGCGCACGGCCAGCTCGGCCAGCTGCATCGAGGCGTCGGGGCTGATGGTGCGGATTCCGGTGACGATGATCCCGGCCTGCACGCCCGTGATCCCGGCCGCCTCGTCCAGGCCGCGGCGCACGGCGGCCACGACGTCGTCCGGGGACAGGCCCTCGTTCACGTGGCGCAGCGGGCAGAAGCGGACCTCCAGGTACCAGCACCCGTCGGCGGCGGCGTCCTCGACCGTCTCGCGGGCGACGCGCGTCAGGTCGTCAGCCCGCTGCAGGACCTCGGTCGTGCGGTCGAAGAAGTTCACGAAGTGCTGCTGGCAGCTCTCGGGATCCACCGGGAAGTAGCGCGCCAGCAGGGCGCGGTCCCCGACCGGAACCTCCCACCCCCGGGCGGCGGCCAGCTCGCGGAACGTGCCGGGCCGCAGGCTGCCGTCCAGGTGGCGCAGCAGGTCGGTCTTGGGCAGTTCGCGCAGCACGTCGTCGGGGATGTGGGGGCCCCGCAGCAGGTCGCTTCGCCGTCCGACGCTCATCGTACCGCCTCCCGTTCCGCGCGGTCGCGCTTGGCCGCATGCAGGGCGCGGATGTCGTCGAGCAGCGCGGCCTGGGCGGCGTGGTCGTCGCGCAGGTTGACCCGCTCGGTGTCGATCACCCGCACCGGGCAGATCCCGCGGGCCCGCGGCACCCAGTCCTCGTAGGCCTCGTGCAGCGCGACGATGAAGTCGCGGGGGATCGTCTTCTCGCAGTCGCGGCCGCGCGCGCCGATGCGGGCCATGGCCACGTCCGGCGTGCAGCGCAGGTAGAGCACCAGGTCCGGCGGCCGCAGGAAGGAGATCATGTTCTGGAAGACCTCGCGGTAGTTCTCGTAGTCGCGCGTGTTCATGGCGCCGCGCCGGTGCAGCACCGGGGCGAAGATCTCGACGTCCTCGTAGATGGTGCGGTCCTGCACCGCCGAGGTGCCCCGCTCGATGATGTCCTTCTGGACCTCGAACCGCTTGCTCAGGAAGTAGATCTGCAGGTGGAACGCCCAGCGGGGCATGTCCCGGTAGTAGTCCTCGAGGTAGGGGTTGTCGGCGACCGGCTCGTAGTAGGCGGGCCAGCCCAGCGCCTCGCCCATCATGGCGCAGACGGTGGACTTGCCGACGCCGATGTTGCCCGAGATGGAAAGGTAGAACGGCACGTCGTCGCGGGCGAGGGCGTCCGGTCGCGGTGCGGCCATGCGTGGTTCCCTCCCGGGGCCCGTGGCGCCCGCCGCGAGCGGCCTAGTTCGGCGGCGGCGGCGGTTCGTCGTTGAGCGACATGTAGTGGTCGTAGGAGATGAAGCGGCGCACCTTGCCGTCCGCTCCCGAGAGCGTGAACACGTAGGCGCCGTAGTTGACGCCGCCGCCGGCGATCCGCACGTCCACCACGCCGATGGCGACCGGGTCGGAAGTGGGGCTGGCGTCGCGGAAAGTCATCTCGAATTCGCCGCGGTCGGAGAAGATCTGCACGCGGTCGTTGCCGGTGTCCGCCACGAAGATCCGGCCCTGCCCGTCGCTGGCCAGGGCCGTGGGCGTGTCGAACTCCTCGGGAGCGTCGCTGCGGCCGCCGACCCAGGTGGCGTCCTCGCCGCACTCCGACGCGTCGCCCAGGGTGTAGGCGGATTGCGGCTGGGGCTCGCAGCCCTCCGGGGCGAAGACGACGGCGAGGCCGCGCCAGGGGTGCGGCCCCTCGGGGACGTCGGCGACGTCCGTCAGGATCGGCGTCGGGTCGAAGCGGGTGACCCAGTTGCGCGCGGTGTCGGCATCGCAGATCAGCAGCATGCCCGAGGCGTCGCGCAGCATGCCGGCGGGCACGTGGACGGCGCGCGTCGACAGGCCCTCGTCGCGGCAGAGGATGCCCATCGGGGCCATGTCGCCGCCCGCGTACCAGGCGAAGCGGTGGACCACGCCGGAATCGGGGTCGGCGAGGTAGAGGAACGTCTCGGCGTCCGACGCCAGCTCTTCCTTGCCGGTCTTGCTGGCGTAGATGTGGGTGACCCGCTGCACGGTCGTCAGCGTCGCGGACCCGACCGGCGACAGGTCGGAGGTCTGGAACGCGCTGAGCCGGTTCGCGCCCGCCTCCCAGACGAAGATCAGGCGGGCGTCCTCGTCGGTGCAGACGGCGACCGGGTCGGCGAAACCGTCCACGCGCGAGAACTCCTCGTAGTCGAGGGTGCGCTTGACGAGGCTGCCGTCGGCGCCCACGACGAAGAGGCGGCCGATGGCCGCGACCATCTGCCGCGCGCCCGGGTCGACGAAGAGCGTGTCGGTCGTGTAGGCGTTGGTCGAGAACAGGCCCACGGCCTGCGGCGCGGCGATCTTGACGCCGCAGCCGGCGGCCAGGACGGCGCACGTCGCCGCCAGCGCCGCCGCCGCCAGCAGGCACGTCGACCGGCCGCACGTCGCGCGCGGGCGGGTCATCGCCGCCTCCTTCCGTCGGGCAGGGGCGACAGGTCGATCGACAGGTAGTGGATCGTGCCGAAGGCGCCCATGTCGCTGATGGCGTAGTCGAGCCGGATCCGCCACTCGTCGCGCGCCAGGTTCACGCCGAAGCCCGCCCCGAGGCCGCCTTCGAGGCGGTTGGTCTCGAAGCCGCCGCGCAGCAGCAGGCGCTCGGCGAGGCCCAGCTCGGCGCCGGCGCGGAAGCTCTCGGAGGCGTCGGTCGGGTGGTGGAAGTCGGACGTGGTCAGCAGGGTCGTCCGCTCGCCCAGGCGCCAGGTGTAGGCGAGGCCGAAGCTGCCGGAGGTCGGCGCCTGGAAGCTCTGGAATTCCAGCGGCGTGGCGTAGCCCGGCCCCAGCGGCGGCGGCGTGCCGCCCGGCTGCAGGTCAGGGCCGAAGTTGCGCACGGCGAAGCCGACGCGAAGGTCGCCCAGGCCCGTGTAGTAGAGCACTCCCAGGTCCATCAGCAGGCCGCGCACCTCGAACTCGTCCAGGTTCTCCTGGTAGAGCTTCGCGGTGCCGCCCAGCGAGAAGCGGTCGGTCATCGACTTCGCCACGCTCGCCGACAGCACGAACTGGTTGGCGTTGAAGGTGTCGCCGGTCCCCTCCTGGTGGAGCTCGTCGGTGCGTGGGATCTCGCCCGAGCGCAGCATCGAGCCGGTCAGCGCGAAGCCGAAGTTCTGGCGGCGCCAGGTGTAGGCGGCGTACTCCAGGTCGATGTCGGCGGCGTAGGCCACGTGGGAGAAGAACAGGTTGCCCAGGCCGGGGGTGCGCATGATCCCCGCGGGGTTCCAGAAGGCGGCCGGGCCGTCGACGGCGCAGGCGACGTAGGCGCGGCCCAGGCCGACCGCCCGCGCGCCGACCGGCAGGCGCAGGAACTGGGCGCCGGCGGTGCCCACGTTCTCGTCGCCGTAGAGCTCGAGCACGCTCCCCGCCCGCGCGGGGCCGGCCAGCAGCAGCAGCGCCGACACCAGCAGCGGCAGCCACGTCACGGATCGCATCGCGCGGTTCACCATGAGAAGCTCACCCCCACCAGGATCAGGCGGGGATCCTCGATGTAGCTCGGGTCGATCTGGCTCTTCACGTACTCCCGGGAGTAGGTGTCCAGGACCGGACCCTCCTCGCCGTACCAGTCGGCGTAGTTCTCGACCCAGCTCGGGTTCAGGTCCCCGACCTGGTAGCCCGTGCCCGTCCAGGGGTTGATCCGGCGGTAGTTCTTGTGGTCCAGGATGTTGCGGCCCTCGACGAAGAAGGTCAGGCGCTGCCGGCGCGACAGGTCCCAGGTCTTGTTGAAGCGCAGGTTGAGCGACTGCTTCATCGGCCCCAGCCCCGAGTAGGGATCGCCGTACACGTACTCGCCGAGCACGGGGTTCTCCGGATCGGCGAAGGCGCGCGGCGTGTAGCGCTGGCCGGCCTCCGCCTGGTAGAGCAGGTTGAGGCTCCAGTCGGCGGGCACGGTCCAGCCGAACAGCCGCGGGCGGTCCTTGCGGTCGACGGCGAAGTCGAGGTTGAGGGAGACCTTCCAGGGCTTGTCCCAGAGCAGGGGGTTGCGCTTCAGCCCGCCGATGCTCGCGGTGGGCGTGTAGGCCTCGTCGTAGACGGCCAGGAGGTACGCCTCGTCGGCGTCGCTGTTGGTGCCGGTGCTGCGCGAGAGCTCGAGGCTCGCCGAGCCGCTCAGCCAGCGCGTGGTGCGCTTGATGACGCTGAGCTCCACGCCCAGGCTGCGCGCCGAGTCGCCGTTGAAGTAGCGCACGGGGTCGATGGTGACGGTGCCGGTGTCGTTCGGGTCGGGGGTCTCCTCGGCGCCGATGTTCACCGGCTTCATCTGGACCGACTTGGCGTAGCCGTAGATGTCGCGGTTGAAGAAGGTGACGCCCAGGCTCCACAGCCCGAGGAACTCGTGCTGCACGCCGGTCTCGTACTCGACCGTGATCTTGGGGTCGAGGTTCGGGTTGCCGAGCAGCTGGATCTTGGTGGCGGTCTTCGCCTGCAGCTGCGGGTAGACGTTCGCGAAGCGCGGCCACTGCGAGAAGTGCCCGTAGTTGAAGAAGAACTTGTCCTTCTCCGTCACCGGGAAGCTGACCCCCAGCCGCGGCGACACCCGCATCTTCCAGCTCCGCATCCAGAACTCGACCGTGTTGTCGTAGAACTCGTCGGCCATGTCGTCGAAGACGAACAGGTAGTCGTCCGAGTGGTCCATGACGTACTCGACCTCGCGGCCCGGCGCCCAGGCGTCGAGCCGCAGGCCCGCGTTCACGATCATGCCCTTGTAGTTGACCGTGTCCTGGAGGTAGGCGGCGCCCACGATGGGGTGCACCTTGAAGATGTCCTCCTTGATGCCCAGCTTGCCGGGCGGGGGCGAGCCCAGCGAGGACTGCAGGTCCACCAGCTGCATCTCGGTGAAGTTCAGCTCCAGGCCCGTCTTGAACTGGTTGGTCTCGTTGGCCACCCAGGCGTAGGTCGTCTTCAGGTTCCACGACTCGGAGTAGTGGTCGTGCCAGCGGTCGGCCGAGCCGAAGGCGAGCCCCGTGGGCGACGGCGGGGAGTTGATGAGCGTGTAGGTGGTGAAGTCGTCGTTGCCGTTGATGTTGGCGTGCTGGCGCGAGAAGTTGCGGCCCAGGTTGACCTCGAAGTAGTCCTTGTCCCCCAGCACCCAGCGGTAATAGAGCTGGCTCAGGATGCTCTCGTTGGTGAAGACGAGGTAGCGGTCCAGGTTGTCCTGGAACGGGCGCGGGTACCCCTCGCCGGCCAGCTCGAAGCCCTGGCTGATCTCGAACTGGCGGCTCGACGTGAAGTTGAGCTTGTGCCGGGGGTTGATGATCCAGGTCCATTTGGCCAGGCCGTTCCACTCGTTCTGCTCCCGCGGCGCGGCCCAGTCGTACTCGTACAGGGGCGACGCGAGCCGCCGCGTGCGGGAGTGGATCGGCAGCGCGCCGTCGCGCACGTCCATCGAGCCCGAGAGCAGCAGGTAGGTCTTGCCGGGCAGCCGCAGGCCCAGCGCGCCGAACGCGTCGCTGAGGGGATCCGGGCCCGAGAGCGAAGCCTTGACCACGTCGATGTTCTGGGACCGGTCGAGCTCGTAGGGCTGCGTCCAGTCGGGCGCGCCCGAGGCGTCGACGCCGCCCCAGTGGTCGCGCTTCCAGCTGGACTTGCCGCTCCAGCGCTCGCTGCCCTCCTTGGTGGAGACGTTGACCACGCCCGAGACGGCCTGGCCGTATTCCGCGTTGAAGCCGCCGGTGAGCACCTCGATCTCGTTGATGATCGAGGGGTCGATGGCGTAGCCGTAGCCGCCGCCGGCCAGGGGGTCGTTGACGCTGACGCCGTCGATGATGAACTGGGTGTCGTCGGCGCGGCCGCCGCGGATGTGGATCTCGTTGTCCTGCAGCGTCACGCCCGGTTTCTGCGCGATCATCTCGACCAGGTTGTCCAGCGGCAGGGCCTCCATCTGCTCCGACGAGAGCCGGTGCGAGGAGCCCGTGCGTTCGATCTCGATGAGGCGGCGCTCCGCCGAGACCTCGATGGCGTCGGTGAAGATCGCCTCCACCGCCAGGCGGAACTCGATCTCGGCCACCTCGCCCGACGCCACCGTCACGGTCTCGGAGCCCAGCGAGTAGGAGATGTAGGAAGCGCGCACGGTGTAGGTGCCGGGGCGCAGGCCGGTCAGGTAGAACTCGCCGTCCTGCAGGGCGATGGTGCCGATGCTCGAGCTCGCGATGTAGACGTTGGTGTAGGCCAGCGGCAGCCCGGTCTCCGCGTCGCGCACGTAACCCTTGATCATGGCCGGACGCCGGGCCTCGCTGCCGGGGCGCAGACCCTGGGCGGCGGCCGGCGCGGCGACGGCGAGCGCCAGCGCCGCAGCCAAGGCGGCCCGACGCAGCAGCTGGGCGGCGCTCACGGCAGGATCACCCCCAGCTCCTGCGAGAGCAGGGCGCGCACGACCGCCAGGCCGCTGGCCGGCGTGCAGTAGTCCAGCTGCACGGTCACGGTCACCGCGTTGGCGAAGGTCCCGGACGACGTGGGCGGGTTGCGCACCGCCACGAAGGGGCGGCTGGCCGGGCGGCTGGTGATGTACCGGTGGTACTGCATCCGGTACAGGTACTTCGTCGAGCTGGAGTCCGCGGCGGCCATCCCCACCCCGGCGGAGATGTTCCCGGTGAAGGCCAGCTCCGGCAGCCCGGCCTTCAGCGGCAGGCCCAGTTTCGTGGAGGGGATGTAGAACGTGGACTGGTCCGGGGTGGACCGGAAGCCCAGCGTGTTGGTGACGAAGCTGGGCGGCGGCGCGCCCGTCACGCCGATCAGGGCCGGCGAGACCAGCAGCAGCTTGCCCGGCTCGTAACCGGCGGGCGGCTGCACATACTGGGCGATCAGCTCCGCCGCGGCGGCCAGCCGCGGCGAGGCGCCGCCGCCGGTGTACCAGAACACCGCCGGGAACTGCCGCAGGGTCTCGAGCAGCACCCACATCCGGTCGGGCAGGCCCTCGGAGATCTCGTAGATGGACCAGCCGCCGGGCCCGTAGAGCGAGTCCATGGCGGCGTAGTAGAAGTTGCGGTCGTAGTCGCCGACGCTGTCGTCGACCAGCAGCACGTCGCTGAGCGTGGGCCGGACCTCCCAGGTCCAGTCGAAGCTCGTCGTGGCGTCGGCCTCGTCGCTGACCCGGATGGTCAGCGTGCGCTCGCCGGGCAGGGCTTCGCCGTGCAGGTCGATCTCGAACGTGCCGAGGTCGAGGTTGTCGAGACGCTTGATCACGGGGCGCAGGGCGGGGTTCGCGCCCAGCTCGCCCTCGGGCAGGGGGGCCAGCGTGGTGTCCGCCGAGTCCAGGTAGTAGACGACCGAGTCGTCCATCGTCACGTTGCCGTCGAGGTCCAGGGCGAAGCAGCGGAAGTCCGCCGCCCCGTAGCTCCAGAAGAAGGTGTCGTAGTCGCTGACGAAGTTGATCACCGGCGGGAAGTTCCGCAGCGGGATGTACTGGCTGACCGTGTCGCTGTAGGCGCCGCGGTCGTCGCGGCAGGCCAGCCGGATCAGGGCCTGGGCGCGGCCGGCGTCGTCGGTCTCGAAGGTCATCGTGGTGTCGGTGGCGGCGGTCGTGTCCCAGGGAGCGCTGGCGCCCGCCTCGGTCTCGATCGACACGTAGTAGGCCTGGATGAAGCCGTCCTCGTCGCTGCCCGACCAGTGGAAGGTGCGGCTGAAGTAGCTCGTGGGGTTCAGCTCGCCCCCCTCGGGCGGGGTCACGAAGATCCGCGCGACCGGGCGCCGGTTGGGCACCGACTCGGGGTCGAAGGCCTCGTTGCCGCAGCCGGCGGCCAGCGCGCAGAGCGCCGCGGCGAGAGCCAGGGCGAGCGACAGGGCGAACGGCGGCGACCTCATTTGATGATCACCAGCTTCCCGCGTTCCACCTTGCCGGTGGCGAGATCCTCGACGGCGAAGATGTAGAGGCCCGAGGCGATGGCCCGCACGGGCTCGCTCAGGACGTCCCAGGGCTCGAGGCCCGAGGCCGGGTCGTCGTGGTGCAGCGTCTTGACCAGGTCGCCGCTGAGGTTGAAGACCTTCACGATGCAGCGGGCCGGCAGGCCGGTGAACCAGAGCTTGCGGCCCAGCTCCTGCTCGCCCTGCTGGTCGTCGAAGCGCGAGGCGACCCGGTAGGGGTTCGGGAACACGCCCACGCCCCGCCCCTCGCCCAGCGGCTGGGGCGCCGGCCCCGGGTAGACCAGCGTCGCGTTCTCGTAGTAGCCGCTCTGGAACTCCGGCAGGCTGGAGACCACGTCGGGGGCGGAGAAGGACACCACGGCGTACCAGTAGCCGAAGCCGTCGAGCAGCGAGCTGTCGCGGAAGCGCCGCTTGCCGTCGGCGCCCAGCGGCGGCAGACCGGTGTCGAAACCGACGCCGTCGATCTTGTCGAACTGGGCCACCATGGTCGACTGCTCGTAGGGGTCGCCGCCGAAGGACTCGCCCTGGAAGCGGAAGATCCGGTAACCCTGGAAGTCCGGCCGGTGGGTGATGATGCTGATGTGGTGCTCGGGCGAGCGGCGCGGGTCGTCGGACAGCAGGGGCACGGGCTCGCCCTGGTCGTTCAGGGCGACGGAGTCGCCGGGGGCCCAGGCCAGCACGACGGTGTTGTCCTCGTACTCCAGGGCCAGCCGCGGCGAGGGCGGGCCGGTCGGGATCGCGAAGCCCGAGTCGTAGGCCACCTGCGCCACCTTGGCGTTGGCCAGCAGGTTCAGGGAGTCGGCGCCGCAGATCACGGCGTAGGTCACCTGCAGGGTGTCGCCGGGCGCGAGGTTGGGGAACGGGCCGGTCGCGAGCAGGCCGTTCCAGTTGCCCGGGTAGGAGAAATCGTTGCCGGCGTCGAAATCGCCGTTGGAGAGCATCTGGTACTTGCCGGGCAGCACTTCGCCTTCGACGACGTAGGTGTCGTCCTCGTCGGGCACCGACCCGAACCGCCAGCTGTTGTAGGTCACCGGCGGCAGACCGGCGGCGGGCGACGGGGCGGGCGTGGAGCCCAGCAGGCGCGCCCCGATCCAGGAGGTGGCCATCCCCTCCTCGCCGTCGTCGTCGTGCTCGTACATCATCCAGAGGCCGGGGTCGTCGGCGACGTCGCCCGGACGCCAGCCGCCGTTCACGTCGTCGTAGAACTGCCAGGGGCGCGCGGCGCCGCCGCCGTAGCCGGAGGGCACGGTGATCGACGCGTTGCCGACGGTGGTGTCGTTCCAGTAGCCGACGTACACGTCGCGCAGCTCGCTGCCCGAGTCGTTGATGATGCGGTAGTCCAGGACGATGAAGTCGTCGGCGTAGGAGCTGCTCCAGGAGAGCGCGCGCAGGGTCACGTTGACGAACAGCGGCGTGTGGTTGCCGGTCTCGTCGAACTTGTCGTCGGTGAAGTAGCACTCGATGTGCTGCGTGGCCAGGGCGGCGGGGTTGTAGTCGTCGCTGTTCTGCGCGTTGGACCAGACCTCCACGTCGCGCGTCTCGGAATCCGTGAACTCGCGGTTGTCCTCGCCGTTGGTCAGGCTCGAGGCGTCCTGGGCGCCGGTCGAGACGCGGCGCAGCCCCTCCGGCGTCATGGCGCCGACCCAGAGGCCGCCGATGAACAGGTGTTCGACCTGGCTGTTGCTGGGGTACTCGCACGAGGGCTGGTAAGGGCTGGAGAGCCCGTTGCCGACGTAGCCGAGGTTCGTGATGGTCAAACGGATGAGGCCCGCGTTGGTCACCAGCTCCGTGCGGGGGATGGCGCCGGCCGGCCGGGCGCACCATAGGCACAGGACGCCGCACAGCGCGGCGGCCAGGGTGGAGCGGACGGTGCTGCCGGGGCGGGGCAAGTCTCGGCCTCCGGGTAAAGGGGGGCGGTCCCCGGGTTGGCGACCGTGGGGCACGGCCGGTGCGCGGTGGATCCGTGACGGACGAAACTAGCGCCCGGGAACCATTCCTGTCAATGATTTGCGGGTTTTTCGCACTTTGACGGCGGGACCCGGTCGCCCCTATACTGGCGGTCGCCCGAGTGCGGAGCCCGACGAAGGACGGCCGTGAGAAGACGCCTGCGCAACCCGACGATCGCCGTCGCGGCCCTGCTCGCCACCCTGGTGGTCTGCGAGCTGGCGGTGCGCTACCTGCAGGGCACGATCCCCTCCCCCGACGGCACGCCCTACCGCAACGACCCCGACTGCGGCTACGTCCTGAATCCCGGCGATCCCGGCCTCTACCCGCCCGACGACGACCGCCACGTCAACCCGCTGGGCTTCCGCGACCGCGACCGCGCCGTCCCGAAGCCGCCCGGGACGTGGCGCCTGGTCGGCATCGGGGATTCGTTCGTCTACGGGGACGTGCCGATCGCCTGCAATTTCCTGCGCGTGCTGGACGATTCGCTGCGGGCGGCCCCCCCGGCCGGGTCCGCGGCGGCCGAGGCCATGATCGCCGGCCTGCCCGGATGGGACGTGCGCAACGCCGTGGGCCTGATGCGGGGCAAGGGCGGCGCCTGGCGCCCGGACGTGGCCCTGCTCTGCTTCTCGATCGACAGCGACGTGACGGGCATCCCCATCCCCGGCGCCGTCTTCCAGGGCAACCTGCACTTCACCGGCTCGCGGGAG
Organism: bacterium; assembly: GCA_030654305.1. Taxonomy (NCBI): domain Bacteria; species bacterium. The sequence continues at coordinate 11,557 of JAURXS010000018.1, forward strand.
CCGCTGCTGAACCTGCTGCGCAAGAGCCGGCTGTACGTGCTGGCCGAACAGCTCTACGGGGTGCGTGCGGTCAACGCGCTGCGCCGCTGGCGGGCCGCGGCCCGCTTCGGCGGCGCGGCG
>JAURXS010000019.1 GCA_030654305.1 bacterium
CACCTTGGCCACGTGCTTGCGCTGGGTGACGATGGCCGTGGTGCCGGCGTCGTCCAGGCGCGTCCACAGCGAGTCGGCGCCGAAGGCCGAGAACAGCGGTTGCACGACGGCTCCCATCTTCAGCCCGCCCAGGAACCCGAGGTACAGCTCCGGCACGCGGTCCATGAACAGGCAGACACGCTCGCCGGGCTGGATGCCGAGGCCCTGCAGGTGCGCCGCGAAGGTGTTCGACAGGACGCGCAGGTCGTCGAAGGTGTAGGTCTTCGTCGCGCCGGAGAAGTCCTCCCAGACCAGCGCCGTCTTGTCGGCCAACCCCTGTTGGCAGAGCCGGTCGCTGCAGTGCCAGCCGATGTTCAGCGGGTCGCCCTTGCGGTAGCCCAGTTCCTGCTCGGCCAGCGACCAGGAGAAGTCCTTCAGGCGGTCCTCGTAGGTGGGCGTGGTGGCCATCGTCAGTCCCCTGTGTGGTTGGTGTCCGGTCGCGGCGCCGCGTCCCCGCGCGCCTCGATCATGGCGACTGCCAGCGCGTGGTCGCCGGCGGCGGCGAGGCTCAGGTGGATGCGGCCGGCGGCGTGCCGCGCGGCCAGTTCCCGGAGTCGTCCCCGCAGCCGGACCGCGGCCGGCCCCTCGCCGCGGCGCGTGATCTCCACATCCTGCCAGAAGGCGCCGCGGCCGTCGGCGAAGGCCAGGGCCTTCAGGACGGCCTCCTTGGCGGCGAAGCGTTCGGCGAGGCGGCGCGCCGCGCGCGGACCGCCGCGGCAGGCGGCGAGTTCCGCCGGCGTGAACACCGCGTCGACGAAGCCCCGTTGCGGCTCGTCCAACTCCCGCGCCAGGCGGCGCACGTCGCAGAGATCCGCGCCGACGCCGAGGATCCGGGGGCTCGCGACACCTGCTGTCGGGGGAGGACCGATGATGCAACTCCCAGGATGTGAACGATTTCACAGACAGGTGGAATCTAGGGCCTGGCATGGGAAAACGTCAACCCCGGGGATCGTCGCGGAAGCAGGAATGAGGAGGCCTGGAGTTGTCTGCACTGGCGAATCATGACAGACGGGGTCTAATCCCCGACTACCCGCGGCAGCACCCCCCCCGGCCGACCGTAGTGCGGGGCAGTGTCTCCCGTCCTCTCGCCGTCCGGGCACACGAAGGCGTTCCGCGAGGGCGACCAGTAGAGGCAGCCCGCTTCGCCGGGAGGCTGTGTGCGTACGAAGCGATCTGCTTCGACCAGGGCGGCGAGCCAGGCTTCTTTGACCTGCTGCAGATCCACCGGGCCGGCCAGGTCGAGGCGCGCCAGGTCCGCCGGCTGGATCCGCCCGCGTCGGCGGAGCATCTCCAGCAGCGAGAGCGGCGAATAGCCGGGATCCTTGCCGGCCGCGGCCCACACCAGCGCTCCGAGTCGCAGCACGTGTTCGTGCTGGTGCAGCGTGTCGAGCAGGTCGCGCGGCTCGTCGCGGCCGGCGAGGGCCAGCACCTTGTTGGTGGCCAGGTCGAGCGGATGCAGCTGGTAGCCGAAATCCTCGCTGCGGATGACCGGCAGGAAACGCCAGGTCGAGTCCTGGGCCCACTCGATCTTGGTGCGTTCCCGGACGAGACTCACCACGGCGCGGATGTAGCCCGGCTGACTGAGTTCCAACTCCACGCCATAGCCGTGGTCCGCCAGCAGTGCGCGATCGGCGTCCCAGGCGGTGGCCACCCGCGCCGCGCTGTCCTGGAAGTAGTCGAGATCGTGGCTGTACCGGAGCGTGTTGGGGGCGGCCAGGATGGCCGCGCCTCCGGCCAGATAGCTGTCCTCGCTGCGGTTGGCCGCGAGCAGTCGTCCGATCGCGGACTGGAACCCGGTCAACGGCACAGGCTCGCCCCCTTCTCCCAGGCCTCCCGACCACCATACCGCATCAGCTGCTCGGCGACCCAGGCGACATCCGATTTTTCGACCCTGAACTCCGGTGGACTGGACCAGAAGCAGTGCGCATGGAATCTCTGGTAGGCGCGCCGCGCTTCGCGCAGACGGACCATCTCGCGGGCCGTCTCGGGCTCCAGCCGCCGGCGGCTCTTGCGACCGCCGCGACGGCCGATCTCGGCCAGGTATTTGCGGGTTCGCGGATCCATGCCATCATCATAAGCTGCTTATGATCTAATGTCAATGGAACCTGAAGCCAGTATGTGGTACGCTTTGCATCCCCGCCTGACCCAATCGTCTGGAGCCGAGATGCCGCGGATCCTCTGCCGCCTGCTCGTCATCGTCCTGCTGCCGGTTCTCGTCGCCGCCGCCCACGCCGTCCCGATCGAGGACTTCGACGGCGCCGCCCCGGAACTCGCGGGCTATCCGGGCGAAACCGGGGATCCCGACGCCTGGTCGCTGTCGAGCCCGGGCGAAGGCGGTTCAGCCCACGCCCTGCGCCTCAACGGCAACCTGTGGCTCGTCCAGTCGATCGCGCCGCGCGCCCTGGCCGACAGCACCGTCTGGAGCGTCGCCGTCTCCGCCGACGTCAAGAGCGAGGTCCAGGCCATCGGCTGCGGGGACGGCGTCCACGAACTGTTCTACACATTCGCCGGCCGCGACCTGCCCGCCGCGACGAACTGGTGGACCGTCTACCAGGGATCGCAGTCGCTTGCGGCCTGGCACGACTACCTGCTGCCGGTGGGCGAGGACTGGCGGGAGACCTTCGGCGAGCTGCCCGTCATCGACCGGGTGATCTACGTCAACGACGCGGACGCGGGCACGGTCGGCGTCACCCGCTTCGATTCCCTGGCCGACGTCACCGACGAGCTGCCGCGGACGCCGCGGGTGGACATCCTCTACGCGGTGCAATCCTCGGTGAAGGTGGCCGGCGACGTGTACCGGCTGTCGGCGCAATTCCAGGCCACGGTCTTCGATCCGGACTCCGAGACGCACGTCTACCGCTGGGACTTCGGCGACTCCACGAGCAGCGCCGAACCGGTCGTCGTGCACGAGTTCCTGGTCCACGCCGACCACCCCTACACCGTCAGCGTGGAGGTGACCGACCCCGACGGACTCTGCGGCGGCGACACCTGCCAGGTGGCCGTCCACCCCGGCGGCGACGGCGCTCCACTCACGGTGAACTTCGTGGGCGACGTCTTCACCGGGCGGGGCTACGAGTCCGCGGGCGGCATCATCGACACCCAGGGGGTCGAGGCCCTGTTCGCGCCGACGCGCCCGATCTTCGGCGACGCCGCCGACGTCAACGTCTGCAACCTCGAGGTCAGCTACACCGACCGCGGCACGCCGCACCCCACCAAGACCGTGGTCTTCCGCAGCCAGCCCGAGAACATCGCGGGCCTGGCCTACGCGGGCGTCGACCTGGTGACCATCGGCAACAACCACATCATCGACTACGGCGAGATCGGCATGCTCGACACCATGGACGGGCTCGAGAGCCTGGGCATCCCCTGGTGCGGTGCGGGCAGCAACGAGATCTTCGCCCTGCAGCCCGCATTCTGGACCGAGCGCGGCGTGCGGCTGGGATTCCTGGGCCTCTGCGACCGCACCGGCCGGCAGTGGAACTACCAGCCCTTCCTGGACGCGGGCTACAGCAAGCCCGGCTTCGCCCACCTGCTGCCGGAGAACCTGTCGAAATCGATCGCGGCGGCCGGCGCGCTGTCCGACGTCGTCATCGTCCAGGGCCACAGCGGCGACGAATACCAGCTCGCGCCCCCGCCCGGCGCGCTGGGGCGGTGGGCCGGGCCGGACGACGTCATCGACGTCGAGGCCGAGGTCCAGGAGCCCGGCGCGCCCGAGTTCCGCTTCCTGAACGAGCCGACGCCCGGCGAGCGCGCGCTGCGACGCCAGGCCATCGACCTCGGCGCGGACGCGATGATCAACCACCACCCCCACGTGCTGCAGGGCTTCGAGTCCTACAAAGGGAAGCTGATCGCCCACAGCTTGGGCAACTTCGTCTTCGACCTGAGCTACATCGAGACCATGCCGACGCTGGTGCTGACCCTGGAGATCGACAAGAGCGGCGTCGTCGGGCAGCGCTGCACGCCGGCCTTCATCGACGACTGGATCCCGCGGCCGGCGACCGGCAACCTCGGGCGCGAGATCATCGGCTGGCTGGCCGAGGCCTCGCGGCCCATGAACGCGCTCGTGGCGCCGCTGGCCGGCAAGAGCGAGGCGCGCATCCTGCTGTCGCGCGCGGAGGCCGACTCGACGGTGGTCGAGCACGCGGCGGCCTTCGCCCTGCTCGCGCAGGACGGCTACGAGGTGTCGCCGCCGCTGGCGCTCGCGCCCGAGGGCGACCTGTCGCAGGTGCTGGGGGTCCTCGGCGGCGCGACGGGCGGCTGGGAGGTGGCCTGGGGCCGCGAGCTGCTCTGGCACACGGGTTTCGAGGATGAGGGGGCCGATCTCTGGGAGG
>JAURXS010000020.1 GCA_030654305.1 bacterium
TGCAGGGAGACCTTGCGGCTCAGCATCACGTGGACGCCGCCGCCCAGGGCCATGCCCGGGCCCTCGGCCTTGTAGAGCAGGTCGGCCTGCTGCGACTCTACGGTGAAGCCGCCGAGACCGCCAAACACGTAGGGACGGATCTTCTGCCCGGCCCGGAACAGGTAGACGGCATCGAGGGTGCCGCCGCCGACCTGGATCTTGACGTCCGGGTCGCTGGTCTCGTGCTCGGCCGCGGCGGCGAACAGGCGCAGCTGGAAGTTCGGCGTGAACAGGTAGCCGATCTGCAGGCCGACGCCGGGGGCCGTCTCCTCGATGAGGAGGTCGGCGGCGTCCTCGTTGGCGCCGACAGTGCTCGAGACGGCGTCGAAACCGAGCAGCCAGCGGCCGCCGAAGTCGTAGTCGGCGGCGGATGCAACGGCGGCGAACGCGGTCAGCAGGAAGAGCCCGGCCAACGTGCGGGACGGTCTGCGGGTGTCCATGACATGACCCTTTCAGCGGGTATGGCGTCCGGGCCGTGAGCCCGGAACATCTCGTGCATGCAGACGCCGCCGGCCGCACGCGACCGCCGACGGGGACGGACCAAGGCCGGATCATGGCACTTCCGGGGAATCCGCGTCAATCGGCAGGCTGGTTCAGATCACATCCAGCCTCTCCCCCCGCCGCAGCCGCCCCCGCAGTTCCATCAGCCGCGCGTCCAGCGCCCGCAGCTCCACGAGGTTGGCGCGCTCGGCGTCGCTGGGCTCGACCACGGCGCGCATCGCGCCGCCGCCGATGACCACGCGACGGTCGCCCATCAGGGCGAGGATCGGGTCGTGGGTGGCCATGAGCACGATCTTGTCCTGGCCGACGAGCACCTCGAGGGCCTTGCGGCGGTCGATGCCGGCGTTCTCGATCTCGTCGATCAGCACCACCGGCGAGTGCGAGAGCACGGCCGTGTCGGCGATCATCAGCGCGCGCGACTGGCCGCCCGAGAGGCTGGTGACCGGCGTGTCCAGGGCGAAGGGCTCGCCCGCGAGCGCGTTGGCCTCCCGCCAGATACGGTCGACCTTGGCGGGGATGTCGTCGGCGCGGCGGCTCTCGGCGTGCAGGGCCAGGAAGTCGCCCACGCCCATGTCGATGACGAAGTTCATGTTCTGGCTGAGCTGGGCGACGAGCTTGCGGTCGCCACCGGCGCGCCAGCGCTCGTCCCCTTCGCGGCCGTCGACCAGGACGCGACGGCCGGTCGGCGTGTCGCCGCGGGCCACCCACTCGATGTCAGCCAGCAGGCGGCTCTTGCCCGAGCCGGTCGGCCCCACGATGCAGACGACGTCGCCCTTGCTCACCGTCAGCTCGCGCACCGGTTCCGGCTCGCCGCGCTTGTCGCGGCCGCCCAGGACCGTGATCGCGCCGACGGTCTCCTCCTCGGCGGACAGGAAGGCCTCCATCTCGGTCAGGAAGGCCGCGAGGTCCGCGAGCAGCGCCGCGTCGCAACAGTCGGCCAGCGCCGCGGCGGGCGCCTCGGGCAGCTCCAGGCCGCGCTCGCCCAGGAAGCGCTCGGCGTACGGCCACCGTTCGCGCAGGGCGCCCACGGTTGCGCCGCGCAGCAGGTCCAGGTGCGTCATCACGCCCCCTCCCCGCCGCTGAGCGGCGCGCCGCGCTGGCGGTCGGCGTCGACCTCCAGGTTCGCGCCGGCGGTGCCGAGGTCGATCTTGCGCACGTTGCCGAGCTGGTACTGCGCGCCGATGCGCGTCTCGCCCAGGCAGTAGCTGCACAGGGCGGCGGGCATGCTGAAGCGAAGGCGCCGGCCTTCGACCGTGTCGACCTCCGCGCCCT
>JAURXS010000021.1 GCA_030654305.1 bacterium
ACCTACACCGAGACGCATTTCCGGGACGAGGAAGCCTACATGGCGGAGATCGGGTATCCCGCCCTGGATAACCACCGGCACGAGCACGAGCAGCTCGTGGAGAAGGTCCGCCGCTTCCAGAGGCGCCTGGAGATGGAGCGCATCAGCATGCCGGTGCTGGAATTCCTGATCAACTGGGTCGGGCACCACATCATGACGTCGGACCAGGAGATCGGTCGCTACGCCAGGGGCCTGTCCGGAGTCGAGGTCGAGGACGAGGCGACCAGCCCGGCCGGATCCAGCCTGTAGAGTCCCTGCAGCTGGGCGTAGAGGTCGGCGTGCCGGCGGCGCAGCGCGACGGGGTCCTCGAAGAAGCTCTCGGTCGCCACCGCGAAGAACTCCGACGGGTCCTCGGCGCCGTAGGTGTCCAGCACCGTCGGCCGCCGCTTGTCCGCGTCCCTCTGCAGCTTCCCGTAGGATTCGGCGAACACCCGCGCCCACTCCGCGTGCCCCGTCGCCAGGCGGGGTGTGCCGTCGGCCTCCCCGGTCTCCTGGTCCAGCTGGTGGGCGAACTCGTGCAGCACGACGTGGCGGCCGTCGCGGCCGTGCCGCGCGTCGTGGAGTACCTCGTCCCAGGCCAGCACGACCGCGCCGATGTCCCAGGCCTCGCCGTCCATCTCGTCGTCGTACTCGTCGACCAGCCCCGTCCCGTCCTCCTCCGCGACCTGCGCGACGAAGGTCGTCGGGTAGAGCAGCACCGACTGCAGCCGCGGGTAGACGCCGGTCTCGCGCCCCAGCAGCAGCAGGCAGGCGTTGGCGGCGACCGTCACGCGCATCTCGTCGGTCAGCGCCAGCCCGCCGCAGCCTTCGAAGTTCTTCTCGGCCAGGAAGACCTGGGCCAGGCCCAGCAGCTCGGCGCGCGCGTCGGCTGGCAGGTGGCGCCAGAAGGGGACGTTGCGCTCCACGACGGCGAGCCGTTCGGCGGGGAAGGGCCGCGCCCTCAGCTTGGCGTGGCGTCGTCGCCTGAAGAAGTCCAGCATGCGGTGCCTCCGGAACGGGGAACGGGTCCGGCCATTGTCGGCGGGACCCGTTCCTCAGTCAACCAGGGGCCGGGGTCACTTCACGCCGTAGCAGATGATCTCCATGGGCGCGGGCTCCTCGCCTTCCTCGGTCCCGCCGGCGGCGCCCTGCGTCTGCAGGGTGACCATGGCGTCGGTGAAGCCCTTGACCACCACGAAGCGCCCCTTGCCGCCCTCCATCAGGGCGTCCTTGCTGCTGTCGCCGGGGCAGGCCACGCGGACCTGCTCCAGGAACTCGCCCGCGGGGGAGAAGACGTCGTAGGTGGCCAGGATGCCGGCCGGCTGCTCGTGCCAGCCGCGGCTGCTCAGGACCCACAGGTTGCCGTCCTCGCCCAGCATCATGCCGTTGATGGTCTCCTCGGTCTTGGAGACCGAGTGCTCGACGGGGAACGGGATGTTGCGCAGCTGGGCCGTCATGATCGACTCGACCAGCGCGTGCTCGTCGGGCGTGCGGGTCCAGTTCACGTACTGCCGCTCGATCACGCGCTCGAGCTTGCCGTCGGGCGCGTAGACGTCGATGGCGTAGGCGTTGCGCTGCGAGGCGACGTAGACGCGGCCGTCGTTGCCGAGCACCCACTTGCGGAACTGCGGGAAGTACTCGGTCTCCTCGTCGATGGACAGCTTGCTGAACTCGTACTTGCGCGACTTGTGCGCGTAGGTCACCAGCGGCTTGCCGTCGGCCGCGTAGCTGCGGATGAAGTTGTCGCGGACCTGGAAGCCTTCGGTCTGGTTGATCGTGCTCTCGACGCCGCCGAGCACGAGGCGCCCGCCCCGGCCCTGCACGTCCGACAGCGTCAGGAAGCCGCCCTCGGCGGGGGCGTCGCCGCCGGGCACGAAGGTCTTGGCCGGCGTGTCGTTCAGGTCGACGCAGACGATGCGGCCGGGGAAGGTCTGCACCAGGCCCAGCGTGCCGTCGGGCATGAAGAGCATGTCGACGGGGTAGCGCACCTCGCCGGGGCCCTCGCCCTCGCGGCTGAGGGTGCGCGTGAACGCGCCCTTGCTGTCGAAGACGTGGACCTGGTGGAGCTGCGTGTCCAGCAGGTAGACGTTGCCGGCGGCGTCGGCGACGACGCGGGTGATCAGGCCGAAGATGCTCTCCTCGTCGTCCTCCCCGCCCGCGCGCCAGATCTCCTTCAGGGTCAGGGTCCGCACCCCGCCCGCCGGCTTGGCGCCGTTGCGCACGTGCAGCACGCCGTCGACGGTGACCTGTTCGGCGGCGGCGAGGGCCGTCCCGGCCGCGGCGGCGAGGAGCAGGGCGGCGGTGAACAGCACGATGACCTTCGGGGACAAACGTAAGCTTGCGAGCATCTTGACGACCTCCCGGGATGGTGTTGCCGGGGCGTTCGTACGTGCCCGACGGCTCCAGGTTGCTCCCCGTCCGTTCCGCCGTCAACTGATGCGGGGCGCCGGCCGGGGGTCCCAGCCCTAAATGATATCAACGATCAAATAATCGGCCCGAAACGGTGAGATCGACCCCATGGTTGACAATTAGGTATCGTTTCCGGTATGATGCGCAACGCGAGGTCAGGATCCGCCCACCTACCCTCTCGCCCCACGTCCCGTCCATTGTCCGGCGGCATCACGCGCGACCGGCATCGTCGTCATTGTAATTCCAGGGGGTACCGTCATGAAATCCATGCGTCTGTGGTCGGGTCTGATCTTGTTGCTGCTCGTGACCGTCGTGGCATCCTCGATCGCGTTCGCCGATCCGGTCCAGGGGATCTACACGTCCACCGACCTCGGTGGTCAGCTCCTGACCGGCCGCGCCGCGACCTGGAGGTCCGGCATCAACTCCGGCTTCCCCCACGTCCTGCACGCCCAGTCCTGGGACGGCGCCGCGCTCGGCGCGCAGTGGGAGATCAGCTGCCCCACGTCCTCCAGCATGACCGCTCAGGACAACCGCGTCGGCGGCGTGGGCACGATCGTTTACACTTCGACCTTCAACGGCGGCACGTTCGCCTTCTTCGCCGGCGGCTGGCCGTGGGGCGACGGGGCCGGGACGCTGGGCGCCATGACCGTCATCACGACCGTCCAGTACGTGCTGATCGGCGGCGTCAGCACGGGAGTGGCCGCGGTCATCAACGGCAACACCAGCGGCACCTTCGACAACGGCTGCACGCTGGTCTTCGCCATCGGCAACGGCGTCGGCGTGGGCGAGACCACCAGCCTCTACCCCGCGATCACCAAGCCGGCCGGCTACCCGACGTTCCTGGACGGCACTTGCGGCCCGGCGTCCGCCGGCCAGCAGTACGGCTCGTGGGGCACGGTCATCACGCTCACGATGCAGGTCGACTGCGCGGTCCCGACCGAGGACGCGAGCTGGAGCAGCGTGAAGGCCGCCTACCGCTGATCTGAAGTGACCCATGCCAGGGCCGTCTTCCTCCGGGAAGGCGGCCCTTCGCATGCACCGCCCCCCCGCCCATGCAACCGCCGGCCGCCGCGGTGCGTATCCCGGTCGCCACGCGACCGGGAGTCCTCCCGGACCGCATCCCCGTCCGTGCCGAGGAGGCCCGTCATGCGCCGATCCGTCGTCCCCGCCGCCGCCCTGCTGGTCCTGCTGCTGGCCGGACCGCTGGCCGCCCAGGAGTTCACCGAAAGCTTCACCCTCGACCTCGCGTCGCTCCACGTGATCGACCTGATCGGGGAGGTGCGCGTCCTGCCGGCCGCGGGCGACGCTTTCGAGGTGGAGGTCGCCGTGAAGGGCGTGGACGCCCGGCGCGATCGCCTGGACATCGTCGTGGACGAGGACGAGCGCACGCTGCGGGTCGACTTCCCGCTCGACAAGGAGCGCGACTACGTCTACCCGCCGCTGAAGAACGGCAAGACGTCCATCCAGTTCGACCAGCGCGACGAGGGGAACCACGACTTCTGGGAAGCCGTGTCGATGCTGCTCGGCAGCGAGCGCGTGACCGTGCGCGGCAAGGGCCGCGGGCTGCAGCTCTGGGCCGACGTGACCGTGCGCGTGCCCGCGGGCCGCGAGGCCGACGTCCGCCTGGGCGTCGGCCGCATCGAGGCCGAGGGCGTGCGCGGCGACCTCGTGCTGGACATCAGTTCCGGGTCGGTGGCGGCCCGCGGCATCGTGGGCTCGGTCCTGGCCGACACGGGCAGCGGTTCGGTGGAGTTCCTGGACATCGACGGCGACGCCACCGCCGACACCGGCAGCGGCGAAGTCGTCATGCGGCGCTGCCGCGGCGAGGAGATCAAGGCCGACACCGGCAGCGGCGGCGTGACGCTCGAGGACGTCGCCTGCGAGCGGCTCGTGGCCGACACCGGCAGTGGCGGCGTGCAGGCCGAGGCCGTCGACGCCGGGTCCGCGCTGATCGACACCGGCAGCGGCTCCGTCCTGCTGCAGCTGACGCGCATGGGTGGCGGCCGGTTCGTCGTCGATACCGGCAGCGGCGGCGTGGAACTGGTCCTGCCGCGCGACGCGTCCTGCCGCGTGACGGCCGAGACCGGCAGCGGCGGCGTGCACGTCGACGTGCCCGGCGTCGCGGCCCCGGGTCGCCACACCGACGAGCTCGAGTTCACGGTGGGCGGCGGGGAGGCCCAGGTGACCCTGGACACCGGCAGCGGCGGGATCAGGGTTCGCATGCAGTAGGACCGTGGTATCATCCCCCGGCCGGCAAGGGCCCGAACCGGGGAGTGGTCCCATGAACGTGCGCCTCCTGAAGACCGTGACGCCGCTGTTCGCGGCGCTGTGGCTGCTGACCGGCTGTGGGGAGAAGATCGTCGAGGGCGACGCTCCCCCCGCGGCCGGCCTGGCGGAAGCCGAGGCCCTGCTGGGCCTGGAGTTCACGCCGCGCGAGCGGGCGCTGATGCGCGAGGACCTCGCCGAGCAGCGCGCCGCCTTCCTCGCCCTGCGGGCCCGCACCCCCGCCAACGACGTGGCGCCGCCGCTGGTCTTCGACCCGCGGCCGGCGGGATTCCGCCCGACGGTCCCCGACCGGCCGCCGCGCTGGCGCGAGACCGCGGCGCCGCCGCGGCCGGCCGACCTCGAGGATCTCGCCTTCGCGACCGTCGGCGAGCTGTCCGCCCTGCTGCGCTCGCGGCGGGTCACCTCCCTGGAACTCACCGAACTGTTCCTCGGCCGTCTCCAACGGCTGGGGCCGGAACTGGCGTGCGTCGTCTCGCTGACGCCGGAGATCGCGCGGGAGCAGGCCCGCCGCGCCGACCGCGAGATCGCCGCCGGGCGCTGGCGCGGGCCGCTGCACGGCGTGCCCTACGGCGTGAAGGACCTGCTGGCGGTGCGCGGCACACGCACGACCTGGGGCGCGGAACCCTACCGGGACCAGACGCTCGACGAGACGGCCACGGTCGTCGCGAAGCTCGAGGCGGCGGGCGCGGTGCTCTGCGCCAAGCTGACCCTGGGCGCCCTGGCCATGGGCGACCAGTGGTTCGGCGGCCAGACCCGCAACCCGTGGGACCTGGAGCAGGGCAGCAGCGGCTCCTCCGCCGGCCCGGCCTCGGCGGTGGCGGCGGGCCTGCTGCCCTTCGCCATCGGCTCGGAGACCTGGGGCTCGATCGTCTCGCCGTCGATGCGCTGCGGCACGACCGGCCTGCGGCCGACCTTCGGCCGCGTCAGCCGCGCCGGGGCGATGGCCCTGAGCTGGTCGATGGACAAGCTCGGGCCCATGGCCCGCTGCGCCGAGGACTGTGCGCTGGTCTTCGAGACGATCCGCGGGGCCGACGGGCGGGACCCCTCGGTGATCGAGGCGCCGTTCCCGTACGCGCCGCGCGCGGACCTGCGCGGGCTGCGGGTCGGCTTCGCGCCCGCGGCCTTCGACACCGCGGGCGACCGCGAGGACCCCGGCCTCGCCCGGGACCGCGCAGCGCTCGCGGCGCTGCGCGGGTTGGGCGCCGAACTGGTGCCCGTCGAGCTGCCGCGCACCGACGCGATGCCGCTGTCGGTGATCCTGACCGCCGAGGCGGCCGCCGCCTTCGAGGAGCTGACGCTCTCGGGCCGCGACGACCTGCTCTCGCAGCAGGGGCGCGGCGACTGGCCCAACATCTTCCGCGCCGCGCGCCTGATCCCCGCGGTGGAGTACCTCCAGGCCAACCGGCTGCGGGCGCAGCTCATGGCGGAGGTCGACCGGATGTTCGCGGGGATCGACCTGTACGTGGGCCCGTCGTTCGCGGGGCAGGACCTGCTGGTCTTCAACCTCACCGGGCACCCCAGCGTCGTGGCGCCCGACGGGTTCGACGGCGAGGGGCACCCGCGGGCGTGGTGCTTCGTGGGCCGCCTCTTCGACGAGGCGACCCTGCTCGCCGCGGCGGGCGCCTGGCAGGAGGCGACCGGCTGGCACCGGGCGCACCCGCCCCGCTACGCGGCGGCGTCGTCGGGGGCGGCGTCGGCCCGGTAGCGCCGCCGCCGCTTGACTCCCGCGGGCGGCGCGATAACGTTGCGTCCAGGCGCGGACCGGCGTCTCCGACGTCGACACTTCCGCGCGCAGGTTTCTTGGAAGGGGACAGTGATGACGGTCGTGCTGAACGGCTCCGGCCTGAC
>JAURXS010000022.1 GCA_030654305.1 bacterium
TGCTGACGTAGTTCTCGTCGGCCAGCGCCCGCCCGCCGCCCTTGAACGACCGCTCGCTGCCGAACAGGTTGCGGAAGGTCGGCCCCACGCCGGCGGCGCCGTCGAGCGTGTGGCACTGCTTGCAGCCCAGCACGTTGTAGACGCGCTCGCCGCCCTCGACGGGCGTCAGGCCGCTGAGGATGTCCGAGTGCTCGCGCAACCAGGCGTCGAATTCCTCGGGCGGGAGCACCTTCACGGTCGAGAGCATCGACGAGTGCTGGGTGCCGCAGTACTCGGCGCAGTAGAGGTCGTAGTCGCCGGGCCGCACGGCGGTGAACCAGGCCTTGCTGTAGCGCCCCGGCACCAGGTCCCGCTTGATGCGGAAGGCGGGGATCGACAGGCTGTGGATCACGTCCTGCGAGGTCATCACCAGCTGCACCGGGCGGTCGGCCGGCACGTGCAGCAGCTCGTCCACGTACCCGTTCGGGTAGGTGAAGGTCCACTTCCACTTCTGGCCCGTCACCTGGATCTGGTAGGCGTTCAGCGGCGGCGTCGACATGTCGACGTAGGCCTGGAAGCCGAACCAGAAGATGGCCGCGACCAGCAGCACCGGGATGGCCGTCCAGACCACCTCGACGGCCAGGTTGTGCGACGGCGAGGGCTCCGGCTCCTCCCCCTCGCGGCGGCGGCGGTAGCGCACGGCGAAGATCGCGAGCAGCGCCATCAGCAGCGTGAAGAAGAACAGCGAGATCCAGAAGATGAAGTAGAACAGGTTGTCGACGGTGCCGGCGGCCTCCGAGGCCCGGACCGGCAGCCAGAAGGTCCCGTCGCCCGTGGCCAGGAAGGGGACCCCCGCCCCGCGGACCGACAGCGTGTTCAGCAACCCGCTCAAGATCATGTCGATTTCCTTCTGCGGTCGCGGCGCCACAGCAGCGCCAGCCAGCCCGCGATCGCGAGCACCGTGACGAATCCGGCGATCTTCATCAGCCTGCGCGCGGACGGCCCGTAGCGGCCCACGCTCGAATCGTAGTCGTAGCAGAGCAGCAGGAGCTTCTCCTTGGTCCCGCCGATCCGGCCCCCGGACGCCTCGGACAGCGCCAGGCGCAGCGTCTGCGCGTCGAACTCGATGCCGTACAGGTAGCGGGCCACCCGGCCGTCCGGGGTGCAGACCACCAGGGCGGCCGGATGCATCCACTTCTGGGTCTTCTCGTCCCAGACGTAGCCGAACCCGACGGCGTCGGCCACGGCGCGGCTGTCCCGCGCGCTGCCGGTCAGGAACCGCCAGCCGGCGGCCGCTTCGGGCCGCCCGTAGGACTCCAGCGCGTTCTTCTTCTTCAGGTCCGCCAGCCGCGGGCCCTCGCGCTCGTCGATGCTCAGCGTCACGATCCCGAACTCCCGGCCCGGCGTCCACTCCACGTCGCGCAGGCCGTCGACCATGCCGTTGAGCACCAGGCCGCACAGCATCGGGCAGGCGAAGTAGCCCAGGTTCAGGATCACCGGGCGTCCCGGCGCGAAGCAGTCGCCCAGCCGGACCGCCGCGCTGTCCTCGCCGGCGAACACCAGGTCCAGGGGCAGCGTCGCGCCCGGGCGCTCGACGACGTCGATCGCGGCCAGGTCCGGCTCCGCGCGTGTCGGGGCCGCGGCCGCCGTCAGGACCGCGAGCACGCACGCGGCCGCCGCGATCCGCATCGCCATGCCTAGTCCCCGTCCCTGCCGTGGCGGCGCGCCACGGCGTCCATCGCCATCTCGATGGGCATGCCCACCAGGCCCGCGGGCCCGTCGACCCAGCGCACGCCCTGTTCCAGCACGCCCCGCTGGGCGGCCTGCAGGGCCAGCAGCTCGGCCGGAGCCACCGCCACCACCTTGCGCTCGAACTGGCGCCGCTGGACGAGGTGGAAGCCGATCTCCAGGGCGAGGATCGACACCACCAGACCCAGGGCGAACACCAGGCCGTAGGTCACGATGGCGTGCAGGTCCGTCTTGTCCGCTTCGGTCCGCATGGGCTCGCGCCCCTCCCGTCTAGTAGTTCTCGAAGTTCAGCGAGGCCCGCAGCCTCGGATCGCGCCGCGCGATCAGCAGGCGCGGCCCGGCGACCAGGGCCAACGTCGCCGCGTAGAGGCCGCCCATGCCCACCAGCAGGGCCGCGTCCATCAGCCGCAGCGGGATCCCTCCCGGGCTCAGCTCGGGCATGATCAGCCAGAACAGGTCGACCCAGTGCATGACCAGGATCCAGACCGCCCAGAACGCCATCAGCCGCACGCGCCGCTTCGTGAAGCGCGACATCAGCCCGGCGAAGGGGATCAGCCAGTGGCCGAAGATCAGCAGGTAGCCCACGGCCGACCAGCCGTTCTGCTGCCGGCGCAGGTACCAGCCCGTTTCCTCGGGGATGTTCGCGTACCAGATCAGCATGTACTGGCTGAAGGCGATGTAGGCCCAGAAGAAGACGAAGGCGAACATGGCCCGGCCGTAGTCGTTGTAGTGCTCGAGGGTCACCGCGTGCACCAGGCGGCCCGAGCGCTGCAGGCCGGCGGTCAGCAGCGTCATCACCGCGAAGAAGCTGGCGACGATGCCGGCGAACCAGTAGACGCCGAACATGGTGCTGAACCAGTGGGCGTCGAGGCTCATCAGCAGGTCGAAGGCCGCGAAGGTCTGGGTCAGGCCGTAGAGGATCAGGGCGGGGCCGCCCAGCCGCTCGGAGCCGGCGGTGATCGCGGGGTCGCCGGTGGCGTCCTGCCGCAGGGAGCGGCGGCGGTAGATCGTGGCCAGCAGGATCCAGACGGCGAAGTAGAAGGCGATCCGCAGGGTGAAGAAGCCCGGGTTCAGCCAGCCCGCCTTGTGCTCGAGCAGCGGGTCGCCCGCGACGCGGGTCGGGTCGGCCCAGACGTAGATGTCGCCGAGGTTCAGCAGCACGGGCAGCGCGAGCAGCGCCATCAGCGGCAGCGTGCCCGAGACGATCTCCGCCAGGCGCCGCACCACCGCGCTCCAGGTCGACCGCGTCAGGTGCTGCAGCGGCACGAACCACAACGCGCCCAGCGACAGCGACAGGAAGAACAGCCAGTTCAGCAGCCAGGCGTGCAGGAAGTGCCGCATGCCGTCGCCGGCGGCGCGGCCCAGCAGGAAGCCGGCCCCCAGCCCGACCACCCCGACCGCGAGCCCGACCGCGGCGATGCGCCGGGCGGCGCCGCCGAGGACCAGGTTGTCGCCGTCCAGGACGGCCACGTCACGTCGCGCGTGTTGAGACAAGACCTCACGCTCCCATCGGGTTCGCGGCGCCCACGGGCGCCACCCTCACTGCTGCGTCGTCCCCGTCATCGTCGTCGTTGTTGCCGTCGTCGCCGCCGCCGGCGCGGGCGGCGCGGGCGGCGGGCCGAGCGCGGCCAGGTCCGCG
>JAURXS010000023.1 GCA_030654305.1 bacterium
GAGGGCTTCATCGCCGCGCACGACCCCGTCTACGCCTCGTACGACTTCGGCGGCGACGTCAACTTCATCGGCTGCGTCACCTGCCACGACCCGCACGTGGGCGAGGCCGGCGGCGGCAACGCGGCCCAGCTGCGGGCCGTCGGCGCGGTGGAGATCGTCTACACGCCGGGCCTGTCGCCGGGCGACCCGGAGGTCCCCCGCATGGAGGGCTACGGCGCGGCCCAGACCTGCGCCCAGTGCCACCACGCCCGCCGCAACGCGTCGAACGTATCCGGCCAGATCACCAGCGGCAACGCCCACTTCGGCCCCCACGGCAGCCCGCAGATGGACATGTTCCTCGGCGCCGGCTGCTACGAGATCCCGGAGTACACCTACGACCGCGAGCACTTCCACCAGACCATCGACGACGCCTGCGTGAAGTGCCACATGGTGCGCGAGGTGCTCCTGCACGGCGAGCTGCAGGACCACTCGTTCCACACCTTCACGCCCGACGTGGGCAACTGCGCGCCCTGCCACACCGAGATCACGGACTTCGACGTGGAAGGCGTGCAGACGCAGGTCGTGGACAAGCTGGACCTTCTGGCCACCCTGTTCGGCTACGCCGACTGGGACGTCCTGATGGAGAACATGGACGCCGACAACGCGGCCATGTCGTCCTGGCAGCGCGAGGCCCTGTACGCCGGCGTGTTCGTCAGCAACGACGGCAGCCGCGGCGTGCACAACCCCGAGTACGCCCTGGACCTGCTGGACAACGCCATCGCCTACTACCAGTCCCACCTCACGCAGTAGTCCTGTCCCTCGAGTCGCAAGCAGGCGGCCGGCCCTTCGGGGCCGGCCGCTTGTTTCAGTCACCCGTCGTCGAAGGGGTCAGGCGCCGACGATGTTCTTGAGCGAGCCCCGGCTCAGCGGGTGGTAGCCGGGCGCCGCCGCCGCGAAGACCTCGCGCGCGAAGGCGGCACCGTCGTCGCCCGAGGCCATGAGCGCGCCGTACAGCGGCTTGAGGTACTTCATGCGGCCCACGCGGCCCAGCACCTCGCGCAGGCGCGGGCGCACCGGCGCGTAGCCGCTGCGCGCGGCGATGGTCAGCCATTCCACCAGAACTTCGTGGTTGCCGCGGCCGGTCAGGGCGAAGGCGTCGTCCAGCCAGCGGCAATCGTCGTGGGGCAGGGGGCGCGGCAGGTCCTGCAGGAAGAGCTGCAACTCGGTCGGGGACCAGGCCGCGGACTCCGGGCCGGGCCGCTCGCCCGCGCTCCAGCCGGCGGCCAGGGCGCGCAGCCGGTCCAGGGCGGGCGCCGACGTGCGGTGCTCGTTGGCGGGCATGCCGGGCCCGTCGATCCAGCGGCGGCCGTCCACGGCGTCCAGCACGCCGGGCAGCTTCTCTTCGAGGAAGGCGATGAACTCGTCGGTGGTGATGCTGCGGAAGCGGAAACGGTCGATGTACTCCCTCAGGAAGGCGTCGAAGCGGCCGCGGCCGACGGCCCGCTCCAGGAGGATGACGAACTGGGCGCCCTTCTCGTAGGGCACCAGCGAGTAGACCTCGTCCGGGTCGATGCCCGCGAGGTCGGTGCGCAGCTTCGTGAGCGGGGAGTCCGGGCCGAACTGGTCGAGGTGGACCTGCAGCGCGTTGCGGCGCAGGACCCCCTGCAGGTCGGCGAACTCCCGGCCGTGCAGCTCCTCAAGGATGCGCCGCTCGGCGTAGACGGTGAACCCCTCGTTCAGCCAGAAGTCGTTCATCGTCGCGTTGGTGACCAGGTTGCCCGTCCAGCTGTGGGCCAGCTCGTGCACCACGACGTTGACCAGGCTGCGGTCGCCGGACAGCAGCGTCGGGGTCAGGAAGGTCAAGCGAGGGTTCTCCATGCCGCCGTAGGGGAAGGCGGGCGGCATCAGCAGCAGGTCAAAGCGGTCCCACTCGTAGGGGCCGAACAGGCGCTCGGCGGCCTGGATCATCGCCTCGACCTCCGCGAACTCCCAGGCCGCGGCGTCGATCATGCCCGGTTCGGCGTAGATGCGCGAACGCGGGCCGAGGTCGCGGCGGTCGAGGTCGCCGACGGCCAGGGCCAGCAGGTAGGTCGGGATGGCCTGGGGCATCGCGAAGCGCCAGCGGGTGCGGCCCGGGCCGGCCGGCTCGTCGCCGCCGGGCGCCGCGGACATCACCGCGCGCAGGGGCGCCGGCACGTCCACGACCGCCGTGTAGGTGACCCGGTGACGCGGCGTGTCCTGGCAGGGCACGAGCGAACGGGCGTGGATGGGCTGGCACTGCGTGAAGAGGAAGGGGTGGCGACCGCCGGTGGTCTGGACCGGATCGAGCCAGCCCAGCGCCGGGGCGTCGGGACCGGTGCGGTAGCGGATCGTCACCGCACCGGTCCCGGCCGGCAGCTCCAGCCGCAGGCGGTCGCCGAGCACGGGATCGTGATCGGCGACGGACCAGACGACGGGTTCGTCGCGATCGGTGCGGATCCCGGCCACGAGCAGGCCGCGGGAATCCAGGTCCAGCGGGCCGGTCGCGGGTGCGGCGAAGGTCAGGCGGGCGTCGCCTTCCAGGGCGCGCGCCGCGAAATCGACCTTCCAGGTCAGGTCCAGGTGGC
This sequence comes from bacterium, assembly GCA_030654305.1. Classification (NCBI taxonomy): domain Bacteria; species bacterium. Next base: position 2,586 of record JAURXS010000023.1, read on the forward strand.
GGGTGACGGCCTGCCCGTCGTCGCACCAGGAATGCGGGTCGCAGCGGCTCATGGGTACCTCCGGATCGGGGGCGCCGCCGATGGCGCCCGCTCAGGGTTCGCGGACCAGTCCGCTCAGCTGTTCCAGCAACTCCGGGGGGAAGGGAGGCATCACGGAGTCCGCGCCGAGCGCGGACTGGTAGGCGTTCAGGAACGCGGCCGTGTCGCCCGACAACGCCAACAGCGCCTCCTCGCCGCCCCGCGACGCGATCACCTCGGCCATCGCGAAGCCCAGCGTCTCGTAGCCCCAGCGCGAGCGCAGCAGGTCGTCGACGGCTTTGCCGTTGGTCTGCAGCAGGTCCTCGCTGCCCGGGTCCAGCATCCCCTCGAGCAAGCGGAACGAGTAGGTCAGCAGCCCGGCGGCCCGCTCCTGCGTGGTGCGGGTCTCCCGGCGCGGGGCGCCGAGGTGGTCGTGGCGCCCGTCGAACTCCAGTTCGGCGCCGCCGGCGATCCAGGCGATCACCGCGCCGTGGTGCAGGAAGCGCATGGTCTGCCGCAGGGCCTCGCGACCCGAGGCCGCGGCCGGCGGTTGCGGCCCCGACGGCGGCGCCAGCTCGGCGTACAGTCGCGAGGCCGTCATGCGGGCCGCCTGCTCCTTGCCGGCGGCCAGGGCCAGGCCGGCGTCGAGGATCACGTGGTCGGGCGCCTGGAAGCCGAGGCTCGTGGGGCCGACCATGACGTGGACCGTGACCGATCCCGGCAGGCGCGATTCGCCGACCCAGCGGCGGGCGAGCTCCCAGACTCGGCTGCGGTACTGGTCGTCGGCCAGGACGCCGGCGAAATCGCGGGCCTCGTCGGCGCGCCGTCGCAGGTAGTCGCAATTGGCCACGATGTCGGTCCGTCGCGGGGGGGTGACGTCGGCGGTGTCGCCGGCGGCGCGCCGGCAGGTGTACTCCGTGCACTTCTGCAGGATGGCGGGGGAGAAGATCCGCGGGTCCTTGCCCTGCAGGGCGTAGGCCGGCAGCTCGAACAGCTGCTGGTAGGATTCGGCGGGAACGGTCTTGCCGTCCTCAAGCCGGTCGAGGATCGCGAGCCAGTCGTCCAGGGCGGTGACGTCGAGCTTGACCTGCGCGACCTCGCTCGCCGGCGGCGCCGCGCGGCGCTGGTCGCCGCCGCAGCCGGCGGCGGGGGACAGCGCGGCCGAGAGCAGCAGGCCGGCGGGTCGGCGCGAGAGGCCCGCGGGCAGGACGCCGCGGCGGTTGTGGCCGCGTCCCCCCGGAGTTATGTTTCGCATATGCGCTCCTCAGGGTGCGAAGACAAGGCAGTATTGTAGCATGAATCGCCGCGTTGCCAAGCGGGCCGTGAACGGGACGGGAATGCACGACAGGACCCCGGACGACCTGATCGTCCGCGAAATCTACCGCACCATCCTGGGCGAGTCGACCGAGGCCGGCCGGCCCTGCGCGATCGTGCGCCTGACGGGGTGCCATCGCCGCTGCTCGTACTGCGACAGCGCCCACGCGTTCGAGGGCGGGGAGAGCCTGGCCGTGGCGCGGATCCTGGCGGCGGTCGAAGCGCTGGGTTGCCGCACCGTGCTGGTGACGGGCGGCGAACCCCTGCTGCAGCCCGGCTGCCCGGCGCTGCTGGCCGCCCTGGTCGGGGACGGCCGCCGCACGGTCCTGGAGACCAGCGGCACCCGAGGCGCCCTGCCCCTGTCGGCGGTCCCCGGCGGCGTGCGCCGCGTCGTGGACGTCAAGACCCCGGGCAGCGGCCTGCGCGAACGGGACGTGGCCTGGGACCAGCTCGCCTGCCTCGACGCCGGCGACGAGTTGAAGTTCGTCTGCTGCGACCGCGCGGACTACGAGTGGTCGCGCGACCTCGTCCGCGCCGGAAGCCGCCTGCCGCCCGCGACGCCCGTCGTCTTCTCCGCCGCCGAGGGCCGGCTGTCGCCGGCTTCGCTCGCCGACTGGCTGGTCGAGGACGGTCTCGACGTCCGTTTCCAGCTGCAGCTGCACAAGACGCTGTGGCCGGACGGGGAGCGACGCTCATGACGCGACTCGCGGGGGAGGCCGCCGCGTCGGGACGGCGGGGCACGGCGGTGGTCCTGCTCAGCGGCGGGCTCGACAGCTGCGTCTGCCTCGCCGGCGTCCTGACGCGGTACGACGCGGCCGTGCTGCACCTCGACTACGGCCAGCGCACGCAGGCCCGCGAGCGCGCCGCGTTCGACGCGATCGCCGACCACTACGGGATCGCGCGCCGCCTGGCGGTGGACGTGTCCCATCTGAAGGCGATCGGGGGGACGAGCCTGATCGACGACGCGCTGCCGGTCGAGTCGGGGCTGCCCGTCGCCGGCGGCGGCGTGCCCTCGACCTACGTGCCCTTCCGCAACGGCAACCTGCTGGCCATCGCGGCGTCCTGGGCGGAGGTGATTGGGGCGCAGGCCCTGGTCATCGGCGCCGTGCAGGAGGACGGCAGCGGCTACCCCGACTGCACCGAGGCCTTCTACCGGGCCTTCGCGGCGGCCATCGACGCCGGGACGCGCCCGCAGACCCGCCTGGAGATCCTCACGCCCCTGATCCACCTGGACAAGGCGGCGATCGTGCGGCGCGGGCTGGAGCTCGGCGCGCCGCTGCACCTGACCTGGTCGTGCTACGTCTCGCAGGAGCGCGCCTGCGGCCGCTGCGAGAGCTGCCAGCTGCGGTTGCGTGGGTTCGCCCGCGCGGGCGCGACCGATCCGATCCCCTACGCCTGACGATCGCCCATCGCCGCGAGCAGCAGGTCGACGCTGCGCGCCGCCGCGCCCCGCTGCGCCTCGACCACGCCGCGGGCCGCCTCTCCGGCGCGCCGGCGCGCGTCCGGGTCGTCGAGCAG
>JAURXS010000024.1 GCA_030654305.1 bacterium
CAGTTCGAAGTCCATCATCGAGCTGGACGACGAACGCAAGGCGGCCATGGTCTCGAACCTCCTGGTCGTGCTGTGCAGCAACCACTCGACCCAGCCCGTGATCAACACCGGGACGCTCTACACGTAGGAGACGATGGTGACGCCACTCTACCAGTCGCGACAGTACAGCTGGGTGATGCTGATCGTCATCCCCGCCATGCTCGTGTACATCGGGGTCGCCAGCTACGGCGACCCCGAGGGCGAGGCCCCTTTGTGGGTATACCCGATCATGCTGCTGACGATGATCGCCTTCAGTTCGATGACCGTCACGGTGACCTACGAGGAAGTGCGGATCCGCTGCCCGCTCGGCTGGCCGCGCCGCCGGGTCCCGATCGCACGGATCAGCGTCTGCACCCCGTTCGAGAGGAAGTGGTTCTCGACCCTGGATACCGGCATCAAGCCCAGCCGCGGCGAGTTCCGCATGAACGGCCGCCGCGGCGTCGTGCTGACCCTGGATTCCGGCCTGCCGGTCATCATCAGCGCGCCGGACCCTGACGAGCTGCGACGGGCCGTCGAGAAGGCGCGCGCCCGCCTCCCGAAACACGGCGGAGCGTGACGACGTGTCCGAGCGCAAGTCATTCCCGCTGCGACTGAGCCCCGAACTCTACGAGGAGCTGCGGCGCTGGGCCGACCAGGAGTTCCGCAGCGTGAACGGGCAGATCGAGTACCTGCTGCGCGAGGCGGTGCGCAAGCGATCGGGGCGACCGCCGCCGGTCGACGGCGAGCGGGAGTCCTGAACGGGCAGGCGCCCTCTTCCCGGCCGGAAGAGGGCGCCTTTCCCTGCGGCTGCGGCCGTGCGCCGGATCATTCGATGTTGAAGTCGAAGCCGTCCTCGTCGTGATCCCGTTCGACCCCCACCCCCACCAGCGGATCCAGAGGCAGGTACGTCGATTCGAACCGTGACCGGAACGGGTCGAGCCCGGTCGCGAGTGCGGGGGGCAGCTCTCCCGCCCAGGGCAGGCGCAAGCTGTCGGCCGCGGCGGACGCGGCGACTTCCGCCGCCAGGCGCTCGCACCAGGCGGCGTCGAGGCCGGCCGCGATCGCGGCCTGGTGCTGGTTCGCCGCCCAGCCGCGGAACAGGTCCTGCAGGCGCTCGGCGCGGCGCTCGTCGTCCCGGTCGCCGATCTCGATCCGCGCCCCGTGGTCGGTGTCGACCCGCGTGGACGGCTCGCCGAACGTGGGATCGAAGCTGCGGCCCAGCCAGCTGTGGTAGCCCAGGACGTAGAGGTAGGTGTACTCGCCCAGGCCCATCTCCGCCGCCAGCAGGGCCTCGTTGCGCTCCTGCAGGTATTCGGCGGCGTAGCGGCCGATGCCGACCACGCCGCGGATCCCGCGCAGGATGCCGCCCGGCCCGATGCCCTTGCCCTTCTGGCGTTCGAGATCCTGGAGGGCCCGACCGTGGCCGACGAGTTCGCGGCCCGTTTCCTGGAGCGTGTCCTGGACGCGCAGGAAGATCTCGACCCGCTCCGCGGGCAGGACGCCGTCCGCGGGGGGAACGTAGTCGGCGACCTCGCCGTAACGGTCGGCGAGGGTCCGCTGCGTGTCGCCCAGCTCCTCGAAGCGGGCGACCACCTTCTTGCCGGTGTTGAACAGCAGCACGCCGCCCAGGACCGAGATCACGATCACCGCGAGGCAGCCGATCCCGCAGCCCAGCAGCCAGTTGTTCCTGCCCGCCATGTCCCCCCCTCAGGTCAGTGTCCGCCCTCGCCGCCCTGCGGCGGCGCCAGGCCGTATTCGCGGATCTTGCGCCACAGCGTGGTCCTGTCAACCCCCAGGCTGCGGGCGGTGCGGGCGCGGTGCCAGCCGTGGCGCGCCAGCGCCGCCAGCACCGCGTCGCGCTCGGCGTCGCCGTGGCGCGCCAGGCCGCGCAGGCCGGCCGGGGCGTGCCCGCCCGCCGCCCCCGCCGCCACTTCAGGCGGCAGGTGCGCCGGCTCGATGATCCCGCCGCGGCACAGGACGAAGGCGTGCTCGAGCGCATTTTCCAGCTCGCGCACGTTCCCGGGCCAGGCGTGGGCCATCAGCACCCGCATCGCTTCGGTGGAGACGCCGCGGGAGGCCTCCGGGTTGCGTGCCAAAACGTGATCGACCAGTAGCGGGATGTCCTCGCGGCGGTCGCGCAGGGGCGGGATGTCCAGGACCACGACCTTGATGCGGTAGTAGAAGTCCTCGCGCAGCCGCCCGCGCGCGACCAGATCCTCCAGGTCGCGGTTCGTGGCCGAGACGATGCGCACGTCCACCGGCACGGGCGTGTTGTCGCCGACGCGTTCGATGACGTGATCCTGGAGCACGCGCAGCAGCTTCACCTGCACCACCGGGCTGACGTCGCCGATCTCGTCCAGGAACAGCGTGCCGCCGCGCGCCTCCTCGAAGCGGCCGCGCCGCGTCGCGACGGCGCCCGTGAAGGCGCCGCGCACGTGACCGAACAGCTCGCTCTCGAGCAGGCCTTCGGACAGGGCCGAGCAGTTGACCATCACGAACGGCCCGTCGGCGCGATGGGAGGCGTAGTGGACGGCCTGGGCCACCAGCTCCTTGCCCGTGCCGCTCTCGCCGCGGATCAGGACCGAGGCCTGGCTCGGCCCGACGTCCTCGATCAGGCGGTACAGGTCGAGCATGCGCCGGTCGCGGCCGATGATGGCGCCGTGGCGGTGCCGGGCGTCGACTTCCTTGCGCAGGGTCGTCACCTCGGTCACGTCGCTGATGATGATCGCGGCGCCGTGCACCGCGCCCGACTCGCTCGCCAGCGGGACCGTGCTGAGCTGCACCTCGCCGAGCCGGCCGTCCGCCAGCCTCACCTTCGTCTGGTAGTCGCGGATGGGCCGGCCGGTGGTCAGGGTCTCCTGCAGGCACGCCAGCGGGCAGGTCTCCTCGCCGAAGAGTTCGCAGACCGAGGCCCCGCCCAGCCCGCCGGCCGGCGTCTCGAACAGGGCCTGGGCGCGGGCGTTCATGCCCAGCACGCGCAGGTTCTCGTCGACGGCGACGACACCTTCGGCGAGGGCGTCGAGGATGTCGGCCACGCTCAACGGCCGGAAACGGCACAGGGCGTCGAGGCGATCCATGTTCCCTCCCACGGCCAAAGCCATGCGTCCGCCGGGTGTTGCATGCAACGCCAATGTTGCATCAATGTCGTTGCATGCAACGTAGCACGATCGGCCTGCCGACGCCACCATGATTGTAACTCTATGTATATCAATACATTAGATTCTACGAGCTCGAGCCGCTCCCTGGCACGCGACATGCCTTTAGCCATGCGAGTTTCCTGGACGAGAATAACCCCCGACAGCGAGGTGACGACGTGAGTGAAGCGATCAAGGTCGAGAGCGGATCGTTCCAGGGCGAGGTCCTCGACAGCGCCCTGCCCGTGATGGTGGACTTCTGGGCCCCGTGGTGCGGTCCCTGCAAGCTGCTGACCCCGACCATCGAGGAGTTGGCGCGCGACTACGCCGGCAAGGCGAAGGTCGTGAAGGTCAACGTGGACGACAACCA
>JAURXS010000025.1 GCA_030654305.1 bacterium
GGGGCGCGACCGCACCGGCGGCGGCCACGTCCAGGGCCAGGGCCAGGATCTCGAACGGTCCCGGCAGCAGGAGCGGGTCGAGGCGGTGGCGCTCCACCGGCAGCCAGCCCGCCAGCGAGGCGGTCTGCGCGAGCGTGACGAAGTCGCCGCGCACCGGCGCCACCAGGTTCCAGAGACGCCCGGCGCCGCCGCGCTGCAGGTCGACGATGAGGTTGACGGCCTCCGGCCCGTTGGTGGTGTAGGAGGACACGACCTCGCCGCGCTCGCGGCGCCGGGCGCGGACGCGGGGGCGCTCGCCGGCGAAGCGCGCGACCAGATCCAGGATCTCCTCGCACACCTGGCGCGACTGGTCCAGCTGGTCCCGCAGGGCGACCACCTGCTGCCGGGGCGGCACCACCAGGTAGAGGTGCTCGCGCGTCTCTTGGCAGAGCATCGGGTCCACCGTCCACAGCTGCCGTCCGGCCTGGAAGCGCTGGGCGGCGCGGAAGCGCAGCGTCGTGGAGAGGTCCTGGGCCTCGAGCAGCACCAGCACCTCCTCGGCGGGCTCGCCGCGGAGGATCCCGTCGCCGGGCGGGTCGCCCAGTTCCAGGTTGTCGTGCTCCAGGGTCACGTTCGGCGGCGGCAGACCGGGCCGGACGCGACGCCAGGCCAGGTGGAACCTGGCCGCGGCGGCCGTCCCGGGCGCGATCACCACGATCTGCCGGTGATCGGTCCCCGCGTCCAGCAACGACACGAGCAGGCGGGCGGCCGCTTCGGGCGCGCCGGTGCCCGTCATGCCCTCCAGGACCAGGGGCGGCGCGCCGGGCGGCGGCCAGTCGGCGACTGGTTCCGCGTCGTCGTCGCGCCCGGCTCGCCGCGCGGCGACGGGCTTCACGTCGGGCAGGCAGCCGTCGCGCCAGGCTTCGAGCAACTGCTCCCGCCACGCGTCGTCCTCGCGGGCCATGGCGGCCAGCAGTTCGGCCGCGGGCGCCGGGTCGGTCCCGGCGGCGAGCACGGCGGTGAATTCGTCCAGCACGATCTCGCCGTGCGCCGCCGCGCCGTCGACGCACCACAGGCCGAGCATGACGCCCGCGGCGTGCACGTCGTCGTCCGGCGCGGGGAACGGGACCTCCCCCGCCTCGTGAACGGACAGCTGGCGCGCCCGTTCATGTACGGCCGCCAGGCGCCCGGAGACGAGCGAGGCCAGCGTCGCGGCGTCCCCGCGCACGCCGCAGCGCCGCCGCGGCGCGTGGAGCGACCCGCCCGCCGCGGCGTAGACCAGCATGGTCCGGCCGGTCGGCGCGTGCAGCGGCGAGACGGCCAGCAGCAGGCGGTCCCACCAGCCGCGTTCGGTCGGGTCGAGCCACGGCCAGAGCCGGAGCGGATCGGTCAGCAGGGGCGATCCCTCGAGCGCGGTCGCGGCGCCCAGCGACGCGACGACGCGCGGCAGCAGCGCGGCGAGCCGTTCGAGCCGGTACTCGGCCTCCACCAGGGCCACCGCGGGCCGCACCCGGCGCGGCTGTGGCGTCGGTTCCCGCGCGACGCTGCGGCCGCCGACCGCCGCCGTCCAGGCGGCGACGCCCAGGGCCCGACGCACGTCCGCGGCGGGCAGGCCGCAGAGCGCCTCCACGCAGCGTGGCGGCAGCGCACCGTCCCCGCCCGGGCCGGCCTCGGCGACGGTCGAGGCCGACGCCACGCTGAACAGGCGCCGGAAGTCCCCGCCGGTCGCGCGGCGTTCGTCGCCGGCCAGCGCGCCGCACGCGGGATCCAGTTCGAGCGCGTGGTACCAGAGGCTCGTCTCGCCGCGGGCGCGCAGGCGGAACCGCCGCAGCTCCTGCTCGCCGGGAGGCGGGTCCAGCAGGGCGTGGCGGCATTCGGCCGGCGGTTCCTCGGCGCGGCCCAGGCAGCAGACGAGCCATTCGTCCGGGGCGGGCGACGCCGTCAGTTGGCGGGTGGGCTGCAGGCGCCAGCGACGACCCGCCTCGTCCAGCAGGGAGGTCAGCAGTTCCTGGTGCTCGGGCGTCGTCCACACGCACAGCGGTTCGGGTCGCGGCGCCGACGTGCGCTCGGCCAGGGCCCGGAGCTTCTCCCGCCAGAGATGCCGCAGCAGGGCGGTGCGGTCCGCGGGCGAAGCCCAGCGCTCCAGCGCCGAACCGCAGGCGGGGCAGCCCTGAGACCAGCGGAGCCAGGCCGACACCGTGGCGCAGCTCGGGCAAGGCCATTGCGGGTGCGGGACGCGACCGATCACGACCGCGGGCAGGTCCGCCAGGTCCGACATCGTCGACTCGTCCAGGGTGTCGAGGACCAGGCCGCCGGCGTGTTCGAACAGGCCGGACAGGTACCGGCGCCAGGAACCCGGCAGGTCCGTCGCCTGCAGCGTCATGGGCGCCTCGACCAAGTGCAGCAGCGCGTGCAGGCAAGGCGCGCAGCGACCGCCGTCGGTAGCGCCCGACGGCAGCCATCCGCCCAGATCCCCGGCCCAAATCTCCGTCGGCGGGTCCAGGGCGAGGCGCCGGACCAGCTCGGGGTCGGCGAGGTCGGACGGCCGGGCCCAGGTGA
>JAURXS010000026.1 GCA_030654305.1 bacterium
TGATCAGGTTCATGGTCGTCCCCGTCTTCGGCGTACGGACAAAAAATCACCCGCCGTTGATTCGCAGCGGCCGGGCTGACTCGATCTTCTTGAGGTTAGCAGTCGGTCTTCAAGATAGCAGATTTGCGGGGCGGGAAAAGGCGTGATCGGGGATTATTTAACCATGGCCATTTTCCAGGTCGTGGTCTTCCCGCCGCAAACCAGCCGGACGATGTAATGCCCGGAGGAGAGCAAGGTTCCAGCGTCGTCGCGGCCGTCCCAGATCACGGTGTGCCAGCCCGGGGTCTCCGCCGGATCGAAGCTGCGGACCCGCTGGCCACGGATGTCGAAGAGTTCCAAGGCGATCCGCTGGCCCTGGGCGCCCTCGGGGATGCCGTAGCGGATGGTCGTCTCGGGGTTGAAGGGGTTCGGATAGTTCGGCCGGAACGAGGCGTTCAGCGGGGGGCCGCCCTCCTCAGGCTGCAGTTCCGGCAGGAAGACGACGTCCGAGGGCGGGCTCATGGCGCCATTGCGCTCCAGGGCGTCGACACCCTGGACCAGGACCCGGTATTCGACCCCCAGGTCGGCCTGGAGCGTCCAAGTCGTGTCATGGGCGGTCGCTTCCAGGCGGATGTCGCCTCCGTCTCGGGAAACCCAGACGTTGTAGCTGACGGCCTGCATGCCCTGGGTCGGGGCGGACCAGTGGAAGGGGACCGGCACGACCTGCGCCTCCACCAGCACCGGCAGCAGCAGGAGCGGCAGCGCAATCAGACCGGTTGTCGTCCCTTGCAGCCGGTGATTCAAGTCGCCGTCCTCCCCAGGAAAGACCGCCGCCGAGCCGCGGACCGTGGTTGCCGAAGACGTTCCATCAAAAGCAACTACGGTGCCACCCATTCCGGACCCCTCGGTCGGGCCCGATAACACCCTCTTCTACAATAGGTTGGGAGATTCGACCGGGTCGGTGCCGGCAGCGTGGGGACATCCTGTCCGCCACATCTTGCCTGCCGGGAGTCCCGGCGGTCACACTCCTTCCGGGCAACTAACAGGAATCGGAGGCCGGCTGTCAATGATCAGATGGTGAGAATGGAAGTTTCCCGGACTTCCTCCTCGGCCCCCATGACGGGGCATGGTGCCCCGGGCGAGAGCTGCGACGGTTGCGGGGACCATCCCCGACGCACCGCGAACGTCCCTGCACGGCCTTCTCGAGGCCATAACGCATCCTGCACGGCATTCCTGCTACTGAGTTTCAGAGCCGATTCCGGGGTGATCCGGAGGCTGGTCGTCCAGGGCGGCGTAGCGCCGCCGGTCGCGGCGGCGGCGCGCGACGATGCCCGCCGTCGCGGCCGCCGCCAGCAGCACGAAGAAGGTCGGCCAGCGGGTCGCGGCGACCAGCCAACCGAAGCGCAGGCGCACCGAACCGGCGAAACGCTCGCGGAAGGCGGAAGGCTCGGCGCCCGTGACCACGCGCATCGCCGCCCGGAAATCGCCCTCGCGACGCGCGGCGTCGATCAGGCGCGGCACGACGTCGCGCCCGTGCCAGTCGCGCAGGGACTGCACGGCCAGCAGCCCGGTGCGGTAGGCCTGGTCGGCGCGCCCCGAGTCGGTGGGGAACCCGGTTTCGAGACGCGCCAGGTCCGGGACGTGCCCGTCGAGGATCAGCGACACGGTGTCGCGGAAGCGCCATTCCCCGGACAGGTCCTGGGCCAGGCCCTCGTGGAACCAGGCCGGCACGCCCGTCACGCCGGGCAGCGCCTGGTGCAGCAGGCAGTGGACCGCCTCGTGGAGCGTCACGTGGGCCGCGGTGCGGCCGCCGCCGAGCGAGCGCTCGACGTCGACCCAGGCCCGGTCGTCGGCCGCCAGGCCCACGCCCCAGTCGGCGATGCGGTCGCGGTGCAGGGCGCGGAAGCCGTCGGTGGTCATCAGCCGGATCTCGAAACGCGGGCGCGCGCCGTCGATGGGCCAGACTTCGGCGACCATCGCGGGCCAGGCCCGCGCCAGCGCCTCGCGGCAGTCGCGCGCCACGCCGGGGTCCACGCCCGGATCCGCGACGACGGTCACGCAGGCGTCGAACCGCGGCGCAGACGCCGTCGCCGATGGCGCCCAGGCCGCGGCCCACACCGCCAGCAACAGCGCCGCCGCTGTGCATCCCCTCCGCATGGCGCTCCCCGATCCGTTCGGCGTTGACAGTAGCGTCGGCAGCGACCCATCATGCGGCGAACCGCCATCGCCCGCAACCGTCGACCGCAACCGCCGCCCGCGAGGTGACCGTGCCGCGCCCGACCCTCCTGCTGATCAACAAGTTCTACCACGACGTGGGCCCCGCCGGCGGCGTCGGGCGCTACCTCGTGCAGCAGGAGCAGGACCTGCGCGCGCGCGGCTGGGACGTGGTGCCCTTCGCGATGAAGGACGAGCACGCGCGGCCCTCGCCGTGGGACCGCTTCTTCGTGAGGGCGCGGGACTACAGCCGCCCGCGCTGGACCGGCGGCGCCGCGGGCGATGCCGCCTCGCTGATCTGGAACCGGGAGGCGTCGCGCCGGCTCGACGCGCTGCTGCGCGAGGTGAAGCCGGACGCGGCGCACCTGCACAACGCCTACCACCACCTGAGCCCGTCGGTCCTGCCCGTGCTGCGCCGCCACGGGATCCCGGCCGTCATGACGCTGCACGACCTGCGCCTGCTCTGCCCGGCCATCCACATGCTGCGCCGCGGCGAGGTCTGCGAGCGCTGCCGCGGCGGCCGCTTCCACGAGGCGGTCCTGGGCCGCTGCGTCAAGGACTCGCCGGCGGCGTCGCTGTTGGCGGCGGTCGAGACGGCCAACCACACCTCGCGCCGGCTCTACCGGCGGACGGTCGGCCGCTTCCTCTGCCCGAGCGCCTTCTACGCCCGCAAGTTCGCCGAGTGGGGCTGGCCCGCCGACCGCCTGACGCACCTGCCGAACTTCGTGGACCTCGACGCCTGGCGGCCGGCCACGGCGCCGCCCGGCGACGGCTACCTGTACTTCGGGCGGCTGTCGCGGGAGAAGGGGCTGGCCACGCTGCTGGAGGCCCACGAGCTGTGGTCCCGCCGCGCCGAGGCGACCGGCGCCCCGCCGGTGCCGCAACTGCGGCTGGCCGGGTCCGGTCCCCAGGAGGCGGAGCTGCGGGCCCGTGCCGCCGGGCTCGCGACCGGACGCGTCGAGTTCCTGGGTCCGCTGCCGCCGGACCGCCTGCGCGCGGAGCTGGCCCGCGCGCGGTTCACGGTGCTGCCTTCGGAGTGGTACGAGAACGGACCGCTGTCGCTGCTCGAATCCCTGGCGGCCGGCGTGCCGGTCGTCGGCGCGGACATCGGCGGCATCCCGGAACACCTGCGCGACGGCGTCGACGGCGTGCTGTTCAGGTCCGGCGATCCCGCGGCGCTGGCCGCGGCCCTGGCGCGCGCCGACGCGCTGCCGCCCTCCTCACGCGACGAGGCGCGCCGCACCGCCGAACAACGGTACGCGCGCGCCTCGCACATGGATCGTCTCGAAGCCCTGCTGCGCGAGGCGGCGGGCCTCCCCGCGCCCCGCTGAGCTCAGTCCTCCAGTCGGATCGGGATCTCCAGCACCAGGCGCCCCTCGCGGTCGCCCGGCGCCCGGTCGTCCAGGTTCGTGTCCAGGAAGCGCACGGCGCCGTAGGGGTGCAGGTCCTGCGGCGGCGCGGGCCAGCCGCCCTCGAAGGACAGGGACAGCGCCGCCGGCACGCCGCAGTACAGGCGCAGCGGCGCGCCGCCGGCGACCTCGACCTTGCCCGCCGACGGGGCGGCGAACAGGTAGCGCTCCTCGGCCGTGAAGCCCCACTTCTCGCTGTCCTTCTTCAGGGCGAAGGCGGCGACCACCTGCAGGGTGTACTTGCCGCCGTCGCTGCCCGCGGGCAGCGCCACCGATGCGTCGGCTTCCAGGCCGGTGAAGGCGCCGGCCGACACGGCCGTGCCCTCGGCGTCCAGGATGTTCACGGCGCAGTCGGTCAGCAGGTTGGCCGTGGCTTCGTCCATCGTCAGGTGGAACTCGGCGCGCGGCGTGGTCGCGTCGAGCGAGAAGTCGTGGGTCCAGGTGTCGTCCTTCTCGACCTCGACCTCGCGCTCGCGGCGGAAGCCGTCGAGCTGCGCCCGCGCCGCGCCCTTGAACACGCCGGGGAAGCTGCGGGTCACGGTGAGCTCCGTCTCGGCCGGCTCGCCCGTGCCTTCGCTCGCCAGGGCGGCGAGGGTGGGCGGATCGGCTTCGTAACCATCGAACGAGACCGTGAGGCGGTAGTCGGTGTCGGCCAGGTTGCCGATCGCCGCCGTCACGTTCAGCTCCCAAATGCCGGGGCGCAACACGGGCGGCAGGATCGTCGTGTCGACGACGGGGCTGCTCTCGGGCCGGGCGTAGCCGGCCCAGCCGCCGCGCACGGCGCCCTCGGGGTCGCAGACCTCCAGCGTGGCGCCCGCGCCCGCGACCGCGCCGAGCTGCCGGCTGACCTCGAGGCGGCAGCGCATGGCGGTGGCGCCGGCAGGCGGCTGCACGTAGTGGCGGCGGTTGGTCGAGGCCTGCAGGCCCTTGCCGGTGAAGGTCGTCGCGAAACCGTCCTGCGGGCCGACCGCGACCCCGCCGACGACGGTGTTCCAGAGGTCGAACTCGCGGGCCGCGGGACCGGAGAGGTCGCCGCCGTCGAGCGTGGCGATCACGCGCGCGCTGACGACGCCCTCGGCCGGCAGCTTGCGGGCGTCGTAGGCGACGTCGACCTCCATAGCCACGTCGCCGCGCACGTAGCGCTTCCGGGAGATCACCTGCAGCCAGGGCGCTTCGCTGCTGAAGGTGAAGGAGCGGAAGAAGGCGTCCTTCTCGTCGGGGCCCAGGTCGGGGTGGAAGACCGGCTTCACCGAGAAGGTCACGCGCTCCGGAGCGACCGGTGCGCCGCCGGGCGTGCGCCAGTACGCGGCCGAGGACTTGCCGTCGGACTGGAACGGGCAATCCACCGACACGGCCCAGTCGAGCACCTGGTGGGCCGACTTGCTGAGGGCCAGCGGGCGCAGCACGTCCCAGGCGCCCTGGATGCTCACCAGGCCGCCGCCCTGCTCGAACAGGGCCAGACCGGGCAACGGCTTGGCGCCGACGATCAGGGCGCGCTTGAGCATGCCCCAGTGGACCTCGAGGCCCTCCTGGCCCGCCGCGCTCAGCAGGCAGGCGACCGCGCCCGCGGTCTGCGGCGAGGCCATGCTGGTGCCGTT
>JAURXS010000027.1 GCA_030654305.1 bacterium
CGTTGCCGAACTCGCTGTTCGACGAGCTGGGCGTCCCTCGCCTGGCCACCTGACCTCAACCTGACGAACCGCCCGGTGCGGACCCGCATGCCGGGTGGTGTGGGAGGGGACGCCGGGGAGACCCGGCGCCCCTATCCCGATTAAGGCCCCTGCGCCATCCTGGCTTCGGGGCCTTTCAGACACCCCGGTCACGGGGGATTCGGCACGACTCTGTCGACGACACACTTCAAGCGGACGTGCAAGTCGGGGGTGCGTCTGGTAGAGTCGATGCGCTCGCCTGGCGGCTGCTCGGTGTCGAGATCTGAGGGGGGCGGCGTGACGATGGGAACCGGCGACGCGCTCGTGGATGTCCTGCTCTCGCCCGGGGGCGAGGCGCTACTGGCGCGCATCGTCGCCCGGACGGCGGCTGGGACCGCGCCGCTGCCGCTGCAGCGCGCCCTGCGGCGCGACCACCCGGCGGAAGTCGTGCGCTTCGCCCTGCGCATCGCGGAGGCCCGCCGGGCGGCGACGGCCAAGTTCCCCGATGCCGCCTACCTGCTGTTCACCCCCGAACTGCTCGAACAGGCCACCGCGCACCCGGTGGCGCGGCACCGCGCGCTGCGGTTCGCGGACTGCGGCCGCGTGCTGGACCTGGGCTGCGGGGCGGGCGGCGACCTGACCCGCCTGGCGGGAGCCGGCGTGCCGGCGACCGGGCTCGAGCGCGACGCGTTGGCAGCAGCTTTGGCGCGCGCCAACCTGCGCCGCCTGGACCTGGACGGCACGGTCGTCGACGGCGAGTTCCCAGGCGCGGACCTGCCCCCTCACGACGCCCTGTTCGTCGATCCCGCCCGGCGCGAGACCGGACGCGGGCCCGCCGGTTCCCGTCGTCGCCACGACCCGCGCCGGTTCTCCCCGGCGCCCCGGGATCTGTGGCCGCTGCTCGAGCGGACGGGCGCCTGGGCCGTGAAGTGGGGACCGGGCCTCGACCTGGACCACGCGGCGCTGACCGCGTCCGGCGCGATCCTCGACGGCCTGCCGGCGGCGGGGTACGCGGTCGAGGTGGTCGGGTGGCAGGGGACGGTGCGCGAGGCTGTGCTGTGGGGAGGGGAGGACCTGCTGCGCGGACCGGCGGCGCCCGGGGCGCCGCGCCTCGCCACGGTCCTGTGCGGCGGGCTCGCGGACGCACGGGCCTGCACCTACGCGGGCGACCCGGTCACGGATCCGCCGCCGTTGTCGGCGCCGGCGACGTACCTGGCCGAACCCGACGGCACGCTGCTGCGCGCCGGGCTGCTGGACGCCTTCGCCCGCGAGCACGGACTGGCGTCGCTGGCGCCGGGCATCGCCTACCTGACGGCGCCGGCTCCCGTCCGGTCGCCGTGGCTGCGCTGGTGGCGTCGGCTGGAGAGCGTGCCCTGGTCGCCGGAGCGGTTGCAGGCGGCCCTGGACCGTCACGACGCCGGTTCGGTGGTGATCAAGAAGCGGGGGTTCCCGCTGACGCCCGAGCAGGTGCGCGCGGGGCTGGTCCTGCGCGGCAGCCGCGAGGTGACGGTGCTGCTGCACCGGGCGGATACGGAGGGTGCGGCCCACTCGGGCTATGCGGCCCACTTGGCGGAACCCTGCGACGGGGAAGCGGGCTAGCGGCTCATTCGTCCGCGGCCGCGGGCAGCCGGAAACGGAAGGTCGTGCCGCCGCCCACGCGGCTCTCGACGGTCAGTTCGCCGCCGTGCCCCGTCACGATCTGGTGGGCGATCGCCAGGCCGAGACCGGAACCGGTGTTCCCGCCGCGGCTCTTGTCGACCGTGTAGAAGCGCTCGAAGACGTGGGGCAGATCCTCGTGCCCGATCCCGATGCCCGTGTCGCCGACCTCGACCTCGACCCCGTTCCCGTCCTCCTGCCGTCGCAGCCTGACGCAGACGTCTCCCCCGGGGTGGTTGAACTTGACCGCGTTGTCCGTCAGGTTCTGCAGCACCTGACCGATGCGCAGCGGATCGGCGAGGACCTGCGGTAGGCCGGCCTCGGCGTCCAGGACCAAATCGACGCCCGCCGCCCCGGCCCGCGGTTCGAGCCGGCCCAAGACGTCCGCCGCCAGTTCCTCGAGGGAGAACGCCTCGTGGCGGTACTCC
>JAURXS010000028.1 GCA_030654305.1 bacterium
CGCCGCGCAGCACGAAATCGCAGCCCGGTCCGCTCCACTGCGACAGGGCGTAGTCCGACGTGTACCCCTCCTGCACGGTGGCGCTCGCGTAGATCCCCAGATCCACGTCGAGCACGTCGTCCCACGCGTAGGCGGCGACGATCGTGGGCACGCTCGGCATCACCGGCGTGCTCGGCCGGTAGCCGTCGCAGTTCGGGGCCACGGTGCCCGCGGTCACCAGGGCGAGGCCGCCGAACGGGTTCGCGGGCGCCGGCAGCTGGTAGGTCGTGTTCGCGGTCAGGGTCTGGGCGGACCAGACCCACTGCCGGCCCTGGCGGTTGTTGGTCCAGTCGTCCTCGTCGACCGCGGAGTTGCTGTTGACGCTGTGGGTGAGCGCGTGACGGCCGCCGCGGACGTTCAGCAGGGTGCTGCGCACGGCCTTGACGACGTAGGACGGCGAGATCGCCTCGATGAAGGTCCCGGTGAGGAAACTCGTGCCGTCCAGGTAGAGGCTGTGGCTCAGCCCGATCGGGACCGCGGCCTCGGCGCTCTCGTTGCTCAGCGACCAGTAGATGCCGGTCGCCGCGCTGTTGCCGGTGAGCGACGTCGGCGCCGGGATGGCGTCCACGGCGGCGTTGTACGGCGTGCCGACCTGGGGCACGACGTTGGCGAACCAGCCCGCGGGCACCGTGGTCGCCGGGTCGGACTTCGCGCGGTAGGCGAAGACCGTGTACGGCGACGAGCCGGCGGGACGGGGATCGCGGGTGACCACCGTCAGCGCCATCTCGCCCGGCGGCAGCAACACGCTGTGGTGCACCGTGTCGCCGGCCGCGGCCGTGACGAGGGCGTTGGCGTTCGCCAGGGTGCCCAGGGCGAACCCGGGCTCGAAGAAGCGCAGCTGCAGGTCACGAGTGCTCGCGTTGGCCAGCTTGATCGTGAACCACGCCTCCTCGTCGAGATCGTTGTAGGTCAGGTAGAAGTCCAGGCAGTCGGCGGTCGACAGCGACCCGGACAAGGTGTCCGGCATGGCGAAGAACTGCCCGATCTCGCGGTGGACCCGGTAGGTGGCGCCGCTGTCCTCATCGTCCAGGACGCCGACGCAGTAGCTGGTCATGATCGTCTCGGAGGGGTTCTGGATGACGGTCGCCGGCAGGTCGGCGAGGCTGGTCGACGTCGCCAGCGGCGTCATGAACCCGGTCTGGTTGAAATCGTGCTGGTGCAGGCGCAGCACGATCCGGTCGTCAGCGTCGTCCGGAACGGCCCAGACCAGTTCGGGGAAGAGGCAGACCTCGATCTCGAAGCCGTCGCCGTTGGGGTAGAACGTGCTGCCGATGGGCAACATCCCATGGCCGGCGGTCGCGTCGGGCAGGCCGCCGGTGCGCGCGATCGTCTCGCCCAGGTCCAGGTCCTGCGGCGCGAAGACGAACTGCTTGGCGTAGATGTTGTTGTCCTCGTCGGACTCGGCCGCGCTGTCCAGGCCGTCCTCGCGCACCCACACGGTGTGGCGGCCGATCGCGCCCAGGTTCACGGGCCCGTAGTTGCGCGGGGCGTTCGTGACGCCGGCGTTGAGCAG
>JAURXS010000029.1 GCA_030654305.1 bacterium
CGGCCGTGCTCGGTCCGACGTTGCGCACCAGCATGTTCAGGGTGACGATCTCGCCCACCGCCGGTCGGGGGTTGTAGCTGCCGCTGACCGTGGCGATGAGCGCCAGGTCGGCGGACAGGCCCGTCACCTCGGTGGACACGCTGTTGTTGCCCTGGGCGGGATCGGCCTGCTGCGAGCCGACGAGCGTCGCCGTGTTCTCGATCGTCAGCGCCTGGTCGACGACGGCGCGGATCAGGAGGGTGTCCGTCGCGCCCGCGGCGAGTGAGGGGACGCTCCAGACCCCGTTGCCCATCTCGTAGACGCCGTGCGAGGCGTCCGCCGACACGAAGGACAGGCCGGGCGCCGCGCTGTCGAGAACGCGGATGCCGGCAGCGGCGCTGGGACCCTCGTTGCCGAGGACCACGGTGAACGTGACCGTGTCGCCGACGGAGACCGACGGCCGGTCCACGAACTTGTTCACCCAGAGGTCGGCCGGGTCCGTCGAGAGCGTCACGAAAGCCGCGTCGTTGTTGGGATCGGGATCGCTGAGGCTCGACGAAATGATGCGCGCCGCGTTGGCGAGCGGATCCTCGGTGTTCATCTCGGCCGAGATGACGAGCGACAGCGACTGGTTCACCGGCAGGTGCCCGATGGTCCAGGTGCTGTCGGCGAAGGCGGTTCCGGGTGGCGCGTCATGCACGATCCCGATCAGTCCATCGGGGATCGCGTCGATCACCACCACGTCGTCGGCGGCCGATGGCCCGTCGTTGTGGATCGTCACGGTGATGGTCACCGGGTCGCCGACCTCCGGCCCGATGGGGCTCGCGGCCATCGTCAGCACCAGGTCGGCGCTGCGGCCGGAGACCGTCGCTTGGTCGGTATTGTTCGACGGATCCAGGTCCGGCGGGCTCGCGGCCGTGGCCGTGGCGCTGTTGGTCACGACCCCCGGCTCGTCGACCCGGGCGTAGATCATCAGCGAGTCGGTCCGACCGGTCGCCATGCTGCCGATCCGCCAGCGCTCGCCGATGTAGGTGCCGGAACTCTTGATCACGCGCAGGTAGGTGAGCCCCGGCTGGAGCGCGTCGATGACTTCGACGCCCGTGGCGGTGTCCGGCCCGCGGTTGGCCACGACGACCTTGAAGACGATCTCTTCGCCCACGCTCGGATCATCGTTGTCGACGGTCTTGACGAGACGCAGGTCGCAGGCGCGGCCCAGAACCCAGGCGGTGTCTTCGTTGTCCGACTCATCGAGATCGGACGTCCCCTCGTCCACGACGGCCGCACGGTTGCGGATCGTGTCGCCGGCGGCGTCCACCGTGGCGACGAGTTCGAGCGTGGCCGTCGCGCCCTCGTCGAGCTCGCCGACCAGCCACTCGCCGGTCAGGACACCGTAGTCGGGCGACGATGCCGACACGAAGGACAGGCCCTCGGGCAGCAGGTCGGTGACGACGGCGTTCACGGTCGGATCGGGGCCGTCGTTGGTCAGCTCCAGGGTGAAGGTGACTTCGGCGCCGATGTCGGGGACGGAGACGTCGGCGACCTTCGTCAGGTGCAGGTCGGCGCGGGGACCCTGGGCCGAGGCGCAGGCCGCGGTGGACTGGGCGCCCAACAGTCCGGCGTTGTCCAGCGCCCGCACCGTGTAGCAGTGCTCCACGTAGTTCGGGACGGAGTCGGTGTACGAGTGCGACGGCAGCGGCAGGGCGGGGATCGTGTCGATGACCGCGGCCGCTCCGCCCGCCGGCGTGCGGGTGATGACGTAGGACACCACGTCGCATGAGACGACGTCCTGCGGCGTCGCCCACGCCAGCGCGATGATCCGGTCGCCCGGGTCGGTCGTGGGCGTTGCCGGCGCCGCCGGCGCGGCGGTATCAGACGGCGTGCCGCAGACCTCTTCGGAGGCCAGGCTTTCGCGGCCCATCGAGTTGTAGGCCTTCACGTAGTAACTGTATTGGATCCCGGCGCTGCCCGTGGCGTCCACATGGTCAGTGGCCGGATGGTCCACGGTGGCCAGCAGCGTGAAGTCGGACGGGGGGGCAGCGCGGTAGACCCGGTATTCGGTGACGAGTTCATTGGGCGCGTTCGCATTCCAGTCGAGACGCACGTCGGCGCCATCGATCCGGGCCGTCAGCTCGGTCGGCGGATTCGGTGTCGCGCTGAACGGGGTATCTCCCGTGCTGAACTCCCACACCCGGTCGCCGCCCGGCAACAGGTCGCCGTTGCCGTC
>JAURXS010000030.1 GCA_030654305.1 bacterium
CGGGCTGGCACGTCGTGAGGTACGAGAAGTGGCGGGCCGCCGTGGCGGCCTCGCGGCCCCGCGGCGTCCGTCGCTCGCTGATCAACCCGAACGCCAAACTGCTCGCGACGTTTTCCCGCCACGACCGGGTCGCCGTCCTGGACGTGCCCTGCGATGCGGTCGACGACCTGCGCCTGGTGCACGGCACGCTGGCCGCGCCCGCGCACCGGCGCGGCTGTCGGCTGTTGATCCACGCCCACCGCAGCCTGGAATCCCTCGCGCCGGAAGCGTTCGTCGATCCCGAATGGCGCCACCCCTGGACGCTGGAGCGGTTGCGTTGGCTCGCGGGGCAGCCGGCTGCGGTCGATCGCCTCGACGCCGATGCGCCGGATGCGCCGGACGCGCACGGACCACGTTGGCTGTCGCGACTCGCGGACCGCGCGAGAGGTCGGCAAGGCGAGCGGCGCGACCGGCGGCCGCCGCCGCGCCCCCTCTCCCTCGACCCCCAGCAGTGCCGCGCCGTGCGCGCCGGCACCGGCGTGGTGCAGGTCATCGCCCCGGCGGGCAGCGGCAAGACCAGCGTGCTGGTCGAGCGGGTCAAGGAGCTGCTCCACCGCGGCGCCGCGCCGGAGCGCATCCTCTGCTCGACCTTCAACCGGGACGCCAAGCTGGAGATCGCGGCGCGGCTGGAGCGAGCCGGCGTCGCCGGCGTCGCGGTGCGCAGCTTCCACGGCCTCGGCCTGGCGCTGCTGAAGCAGGAGGGCCGCACGCGCGCGGGGATCGGCGAGGTCGACGACGACACGTGGCAGCGGCTCGCCGAACGCGCCCGCGACGCGGAGGCCGACGGTGTCGCGCTGGACGTCACCGCCGCGCGCAACGTCGTCAGCGGCTTCAAGCTGTCGGCGATGGTCGACCCGCCGGCGGCGCTGGCGCAGGCGACGGGCGGCGATGCCCGCGCACGCACTGCGGCCCGGCTCTACGACCTCTACCAGCGCCACCTGGACGAGCGCGGCCGGCTCGACTTCGACGACCTGATCGCCGGCGCCGTGGCGCTGCTGCAGCGCGACGCCGAGGTCCGCCGCCGCTGGCAGGCGCGTTTCGACCACGTCCTGGTCGACGAGTACCAGGACATCGAGCCGGCGCAGGCGCTGTTGGTCGGGCTGCTGGCCGCCCCGCAGGACTCGCTGTTCTGCGTCGGCGACGAGGACCAGTGCATCTACGCCTGGCGGCGGGCCTCGGTCGAGCGGGTGATCGAGCTGGACCAGGTCTACCCCGACCTCGAGCGGCACCCGCTGATCCGCAACTACCGCTGCGGCCGGCGCATCACCGTCGCGTCGCGCCGCCTGATCCGGCACAACCGCCGTCGCTTCCGCAAGCCGCTGCGCCCCGGCGCACCGCACCGCGGCCGGATCCGCGTCCACGCGCTGATCGACCGGGCCGCCGGCGCGCAGCTGGTCGTCGCCCTGGTTCGTGAAGTCGCACCGGGACGCGACGGCGCGCCCGGGACGACCGCCGTGCTGGCGCGCACCTCAGCCCTGCTGCGCGAGGTGGCGCGGGCCGGCGCGGACGCGGGCGTCGCCCTCGACGGCGCCTGCGAGCTGGCGACGATCCACGCCGCCAAGGGCCGCGAGTGGGACCGCGTCATCCTCTACGGGGTCGACCGCGGCCAGATCCCCCACTCCCACGCGGTGTCCGACGACGGCGGCCTGGAGTCCGAGCGTCGCCTCTTCTACGTCGCCCTGACCCGCGCCCGCCACCGCCTCGAGATCGTCTGCTCGAAGAAATCGCCCAGCCGGTTCCTGGCCGAAGCCGGCCTGCGGGCGTGACGGGCTGGACGGGACGACCCGTCTCGGGCATGATCGCGCCATGAGGTTGATCGAAACGCACGCGCACCTGGACGCCACGCCGCTGGCCGACGATCTCGACGGCGTGCTGGCGCGCGCCCGCGAGGCGGGCGTGAGCGACATCGTGGCGCCGGCGTACGATCCGGAATCCTGGGACGCGGTGGCGGCGCTCGCCGCGGCGCACCCCGGCGTGCACCCGGCGCTGGGGCTGCACCCGTGGGTCGCGGACCGCGCCCTGGACATCGACGACCTGCGCGCGCGCCTGCTCGCCTGCGGGGCGGTCGCCGTCGGCGAGATCGGGCTCGATGCGAAGATCGACGACCCGGGGATGGACCGTCAGGTCGCGGCCCTGCGCCCGCAGCTGCGGCTGGCGCGCGAGCTGGGCCTGCCGGTGATCCTGCACGACCGCGGCGCCGCCGAGCACCTGGTGCCGCTGCTGCGCGAGGTCTACGGGGACGCGCCGGTGCGCGGCGTCGTGCACGCCTTCTCGCGCGGGCCGGAACTGGCCCGCCGCTACCTGGACCTCGGCCTGCACCTGGGGTTCGGCGGCGCGGTCACGCGTCCGGACGCGCGGGCGCGGCGCGCCGCGGCGACGGCGCCGCCGGAACGCATCGTGCTGGAGACCGACGCCCCGTCCATCGGGCTGCAGGACGTGCCCGCCGGCGCCTGCGAGCCGCGGCACGTGCGCGAGGTCTGCCTCGCCCTGGCCGGACTGCGCGGCCTGACGGCGGAAGCCGCCGCCGCGCTCACCACGGAGAATGCCCGTGACCTCTTCGGACTGCCCTGAGCGCTTCTCGCGCACCGTCGACCTCTACGGCGAGGCCGGCTTCGCGGCCATCCGCGCCGCGTCGGTCGTCGTCTGCGGCCTGGGAGGCGTGGGCGCGCACGCCGCGCTGGCGCTGGCGCGCAGCGGGGTCGGCCGGCTCGTGCTGATCGACTTCGACCCGGTGACGGCGTCGTCGCTGAACCGCAGCCCCTGCGCGACCGTCGAGGACGTCGGCCGCCCGAAGGTCGCGGTCGTCGGCGGGTTCCTGCGGCGCACCTGCCCCGACACCGCCGTCGACGAGGTGGAGGCGTTCTTCCACGCCGACACCGCCGACGCGCTGCTCGCGCCGCCGCCGTCATGCGTGGTTGACGCCATCGACGCGCTCAACCCCAAGGTCGAGCTGCTGGCGGCTTGCGTCGCGCGGGGGATCCCGGTGGCCAGCAGCATGGGCGCCGCGGGCCGCACCGACGTGTCGTTCGTGAGGGCGGGGGACCTGTGGGAGAGCCGGCGCTGCCCGCTGGCCGGCAGGGTGCGGAAGTACCTGCGGCGCCGCGGGGTGACCGCGCCCATCCCCTGCGTGTGGTCGGAGGAGGAGCCGGCCGAGGCGCTGGCGCCCGACACGGCGGACCCGCGGTTCGACCGCGGCCGGATCCGCAACCGGCTGCCGAGCGGGATCGCGCTGCCGGGGATCTTCGGGTACGCGGTGGCTTCGCTGGCGCTGGACCTCGTGACGGGACGGTCGTCGGGCAGCTGAACGGCCACTCGTCCCGGTCAGTCGTCTCCTGCCCGCATCCGCCGCATGGCCTCCTCGGCGGCGCGCTCGAGCTGCTGCGGCGTCATCTCGTCGACGCAGGCGGCCACGGCCCAGCGGTGGCCGAACGGGTCGAGCAGCTCGCCGTGGCGGTCCCCCCAGAACGTGTCCTGCACCGGCATCGTCACCTTCGCGCCGGCGGCGACCGCCCGCGCGAACGTCTCGTCGGCGTCCTCCACGTACAGGTGCAGGGT
>JAURXS010000031.1 GCA_030654305.1 bacterium
GGCGGACAAGGCCAAGATCGACTTCTTCCGCTACGTCTCGCACGAGGTCAAGACCCCGGTGGTCACGGCCCAGAGCGCCGTGGAGGCGGTGCTGGCCGTCGCCGGCGCGGACATGGCCGAGAAGCCGCGGGACCTGCTGCGTCGCACGGTCGAGCGCCTGCGCCAGGCGACCGAGATCGTGCAGGGCCTGAGCGACCTGACGCGCGGCCCGCTGCACCAGGGCCAGGACGTGCGCGACGTGAACCTCAACCGGGTCGTCGCCGCCCTGCTGGACGGCCAGCAGTCGCTGATCGAGTCGCGGGGGCTGCGCGTCGAGGCCCGCCTGCCGGCCGAGGACGTGCTGCTGCGGGCCAGCGAGACCATGGTCGAGAAGGTCCTGGGCAACCTGGTCAGCAACGCGGTGCGCTACAACCGCGACGGCGGCCGCCTGATCGTGGAAATGCACGACCTGGGCGACGCCGTGCGCGTGTCCGTGGCCGACGAGGGCATCGGCATCAGGACCGAGGACCTCGGGCGCATCTTCGACGAGTTCTACCGCACGCCCGAGGCCAAGGCGGCCTCGTCGCTGGGGACGGGTCTGGGCCTGCCCATCGTCAAGCGGTTCATCGAGCAGATGGGCGGCGAGATCGCGGTGACCAGTGAGCCGGGACGCGGCAGCACCTTCACGGCGACCTTGAGGAGAACCTGAGCATGCGTACCGAGTGCGGCGGCCTCATCGAGAAGAGCGACCTGTGCCTGGTCGAGGTCCTGGCCTACCGCTGGCAGCCGGGCCGCTCCTGCCGGATCCTGGGTCTGTTCGCCGACGCCGGCATCCCGCTGTGCTACCTGACCATCGGCAACGGCGCCGACGGCCTGCGCAACCTCTCGCTCTGCGTCGCGCGCGAGCGCTACGACGCGACCAACGCGCTGCTGGAGACGATCCGCGCCGACCACCAGCCGAAGGCGCTCGACATCCGCGAGCCCGTCACGATCCTGACGCTCTACGGCCCCCACTTCTACGAGCGCATCGCGCTGGCCAGCGAGGTCTACCACGCGCTGTGCCGCGACGGCATCGACACGCTCTCGCTCGGCTCCTCGGTCAACAGCATCTCGGTGGTGGTCGCCGAGGCCGACGCCGCCGTCGCCAAGGCCAGCTTCCGCAAGCGCTTCATCTGGCCGGAGTGACGGTCGCCGGCCCGGCGGCCGGACATCCCGGCGGCTGGACATCCCGGCGTCTGGACATCCCTAGCGGCGCGGTCTCCGTTGTGGCATCATGTGGGTGAGCCCCTGTCCCGGAGGTATCCCGTGCGCTTCGTCCGCCTCGCCGCCCTCGCCGCCCTGCTCGCGCTGCCGGCCGCCGTCGCTTTCGCCGAGCGACCGGCGCGGGTCCCCTTCCGCCCCCGCGTGGTCGAACGCGTCGACCTGCCGCGCTACTGCGGCACCTGGCACGAGATCGCCCACATCCCCAACCGCTTCCAGAAGGGTTGCGGCTGCTGCGCCACGGCGACCTACGCCCTGCGCGCCGACGGCAAGCTGTCGGTGACCAACCGCTGCCGCAGGGCCGACGGCACCCTGGACGAGTTCACCGCCGAGGCGGAGGTGGTCGACACCCGCTCCAACGCCCGCCTGAAGCTGACGCCGTTCAAGATCCTCGGCCTCGCGCCGGTCAAGGCCGACTACTGGATCCTGGGCCTGGAGCCGGACTACCGCTGGGCCGTGGTCGGCGGACCCGATCGCAAGTACGGCTGGATCCTGGCGCGCGAGCCGCGGCTGACGCCGGCGCAGCGGGCCGAGATCGACATCCTGCTGGAGCGCCAGGGTTACGACCCGGCGGCCTTCACGGCCGGCGAGCAGC
>JAURXS010000032.1 GCA_030654305.1 bacterium
GGCAGGCGCTCCTCGACGAGCAGGACCTTCGTCTGGTCCGGGACCTCGAGATCGACGCTGATCCGCAGGTAGCTCGTCACCGCGCCTTCGGAGCGCAGCGAGACCGTCACTTCCTTGAGACCGACCAGCGCGCCGCGGCCGCTCAGCGACGCGGCCTCGCCGTGCTTCCCGGGCTTGCCGTGGGCGGACTTGCCCTTGGCCGCGGGCTGGCCGTGCTCGCCGGCCGCCCCCTCCTCGGCCAGGGCCGTCTGGTCCCCGGCGCCCAGGTTCTGGAGCTTGGGCACGATCACGAACTGGGTCACCCCGACCGCCAGGGCGGCCTGCACCACGATGATCACGGCCAGCAGCACGAGCTTGTTCTCGAACGGCTTGAAGGCCGCCTTCTTGGGCTTCTCCTGCGGCTCCGACTTGACGTCCTCTTCGGCCATGTCCCTCTCCCGTCGTTAGTGGCTGCGCGTGCGGCGCCGGTAGTCCAGCACCTGCCGCACGATCTCCTCGACCGGCTCCCTCACGGTGATCAGGCGTCCGGTGGTCAGGCCGATCATGGTGTCGGGCGTGCGCTCGACGAACTCGATCAGTTCGGCGTTGACCACGATGCCGCTGCCGTCCAGCCGCGTGACGCTGATCATGGGCTCCGGCTCCTCTCCCGCCGTTCAGGTCTGCTAGCGGACCATCGAGACGATGTCCTGCAGGATCTGGTCCCCGGTGGTGATGACCTTGGCGTTGGCCTGGAAGGCGCGCTGGGCGATCACCATGTTCGTCAGCTCCTGGGTCAGGTCCACGTTCGAGCCCTCCAGGGCGCCCGAGGTGATGAAGGTGTCCGACTCGCCGCCGGCGAAGCCCTCGACCGCCAGGCCGGAGTTGCCGCTGACCTGGAAGGTGTTGCCCTCGGTCCGCAGCAGCCCCTGCATGTTGGAGAAGCGCGCCAGACCGATCTGGCCGAGCGTCTGCACCGTGTCGTTCGAGAAGCGGCCGATGATGATGCCGTCGGCGTTGATCTCGTAGTCCAGCAGCGAGCCCACGGTGTGGCCGTCGGCGATCGTCTGCAGGGTCTCGTTGGCGGCGTACTGCGTGAGGCCGCTGAGGCCGCCGAACTGGCCGGCGTCGATCTGCAGCGTGATGGGCAGGGCCCCGGTCGTGCCGTCGGCCTGGGGGCGGAAGGACAGCCCGCCCGCGTCGTCGGTGTAGCGGAAGGCGATGATCTCGCCGGTCTCGGCGAAGCTGGCCGTGCCGGTGTTGCCGCTGACCATCACCTCGTCGCCCTCCATCTCGGCGACCCAGTTCCACTCGTTGCGGCCGATCACCTTGCTGAAGGTGAACAGGACGTTGTGCACGTCGCCGAGCGAGTCGTAGACGGTGGCCGAGGCGGTGAACTCGCTGCCGTCGTCGGCCTCCTGGGTCTCGACGAAGCCGAACGAGGTCTCGAGGGTCGGGTTGACCTCGCCCACCTCGCGGATGTCCACCTGGCCGAGCGAGTTGTCGATGCCGACCTCGCCGCTCATGACGATGTGCCCGTCGGCGTCCAGGCTCACCGGCGAGGTCGAGATGCCCAGGGCGATCTGCAGCCCGGTCATCAGGTCGCCGAAGGTCGTGGCGGCGTCCACGGACATGGTGTTCGAGGGCGCCTGGTGCTCGCCCACCGAGCCGCCGATCATGATCGTGGTGCTCGGGTTCGTGGGCGACACGTTCAGGCCCAGGGACTGGCCGCGGCTGTTGTAGACGGCCGTGAGCAGGTCGTCGGTGGTCGCCGCGGCGCGGATCTGGCCCGCCGAGCGCGTCGCGTCGTAGGTGGTGCCGGACTCGCCCGGGCCGATGCTCGGGCTGAAGCGGAAGGACTGGTTGAAGTCGAGGCGGCCGGGGATGGTCAGCTGCAGGTTCTGCAGCGACGTGGCGGCGCTGGTGTTGCCCAGCGAGATCGAGCCGTCGGCGGCGATGCTGACCGCCACCTCGCCCGGTGCCACGTCGGGCAGCGACTCCAGCGAGGTTTGGATCCAGGCCGCGAGCTCGGCCAGCGTGGTGCCGTCGGTGCCGACCTCGAAGGCCGGCAGGTTCAGCGTGTTCGAGCCCGAGGCGCCGGTCACCAGGCCGGTCAGCGAGATCTGGTCGTTGGCGATCAGGCCCATCGCGCCGCCGCTCTGGCCGTAGAGCGCGGTCAGCAGGTCGGTGCCCGCGGCCGCGGCCATGAAGTGCGACGACTCCATGATCGTGCCCTGGGCCTCGGCGTCGGAGTTCAGGTTGCCGAACAGGCGCACCGAGGTCGAAGACAGGGCCGGGACCGTGCGGCCGGGATCCAGGTACAGGTCCTCGTAGGCTCCCGCCTGGACGACGCCGTTGTCGTCGGCCATCAGGCCCTGCAGGTGCAGGCCGGTGCTGGGATCGACGAAGTTGTTGTTGGCGTCCAGCCCGAACGCGCCGGACCGGGTGTAGTAGCGGCCCGCGCCGTCGCTCAGCACGAAGAAGCCGTCGCCCTGCAGGGCGAGGTCGTTGACCAGGCCCGTGGTCTCGAGGTGCCCCTGGGTGAAGCGCGAGTCGATGCTGGCCACCGACGACCCCAGGCCGACCTGCTGGGCGTTGACGCCGCCGCGGCTGCCGGAAACCGGCCGCTGCGAGGGACGCACCGTCTGGGTCAGCATCTCGCGGAAGGTCACCCGCGACGACTTGTAGCCCACGGTGTTGGCGTTGGCGATGTTGTTGCCGATCACGTCCAGCGCGATCGAGTTGGCCGACAGGCCCGTGATGCCGGAGTACAGCGAACGCAGCATGTGTTCCTCCTTGTCAGGGTCGCCCGCGGGTTCAGATCCCGACGCGGGCGATCTCGGAAGCGTAATAGTCACGGCCTGCGATGTGCAGCAGGGCCAGGTTGTTCTCGAAGCGGATGCTCTCGACCAGGCCCGACATGTAGACCACCGATTCGACGGCGGCGCCCTCGTTGTCGGCCACCTCGACGCTCAGCGTGTAGTCCCCGTCCGGCGCCGCCTGCCCGTCGGTGCCCAGGCCGTCCCAGGTCAGCTCCGACCAGCCGGCCGCCACCGTCTGGGTGAAGGTGCGCACCACGTCGCCGTTCTCGTCGCGGACGGTCACGGTCGCCACGCCGGCCGCCTCGGACTGGAGGTGGCTGGACGAGGCCTCGCCTTCCGTCACGACCACCTGGTCGCCCTCGACCACGGCGGTGCGGCCCACCAGCCCCAGCATCATGGTGTTGTTCAGGGACTGGGTGTACACGAGGTCCTGGGTCATCGAATCGTTCATGGCCTGCAGCTGCTCCAGCGTGGACAGCTGGGCGAGCTGCGAGGTGAACTCGGCGTTGTCCAGGGGCTTCAGGGGATCCTGGTTCTTGATCTGCGTGATGAGCAGCTGCAGGAACTCGTTCTTGAGCTCCTCGGCGCTGCCGGTTCCGGCCGTCGAAGTGGTCGGGGTCGTGCTCACCGAATTGACGATCATGTGCGGGCTCCTTCCTCGCCGTCGCGTTCGTCACGATCGCGGCGGCCGTCCCGGCCGCGGCGGTCGTCCCGTCCGTCGTCGTGCTTCCCGGGCTCCTCCCGCTCCACGTCGACTTTCACCCGGTCCCAGCCGGCCTGCTTGTCCAGCAGGGCGGCGGTCAATTCGTGGGCCCCGTCGCGCAGCGCTTTGGCGGCCTCGGCCGATTCGACGCGGAAGGTCAGGTGCAGTTCCTGGCCGTGGCGTTCGAAACTGACGTCGACCTTGCCGAGCTGCGGCGGGGTGAGCTGCAGGCGCAGCGCGCCCTTGCCGCCGGGTCCCGCGAGTTCCCCGGCCAGGCGGGCGACGACCTGGCGCCGCACGCTCTCCGGCACGGACGCCTCGCTCCCGTCCTCGATCCGGAGGTCGTCGCCGGCGGCGTTCGCCGTCCTGACGGCGAGGTTCGCGATCCCGGTCGCGCTGCCCGGCGCGGCGCCGGCGCTACCGCCGACCGCCTGAGCCGGCGTGCCTGCGGCCGGTTGACCGGCGGGCGCGCCCTCGGCGCCCTGTCCGGCGCCCTGCCCGGCGCCCTGCCCGGAGTTGCCGGGGTGCGTGGT